>NZ_JBAURI010000252.1:0-5409 GCF_049581145.1 Bradyrhizobium sp. | reverse complement strand
CTCGCCGTAAGCGCACGACATCGACGATCTTGGCAGCTTCGACGGTCAACGTGAGCTGGTCGAAAGCGACCGCATACGCCGTGACGGCTTGCGGTAACGCCGCCGCGAGCGTTTCACCGAGTTCGGTAAGCTTGCTCACTTCTGACCCTCTAGCTCTTTGACGCAATTTTCAAGGGCTTCGATCCGCTCCTCAAACTCGCCGGCGACCGGCTTGCTCAGGAGCGTGTCGGCGGTCAGAGCTTGACCAAAGCTCCTGCGCGATTCTTCCGCGCCGGCCGGGCGCTTTTCGAGCACCATGGCCAAAGCCCGCGTCTGCGCGTGGCGCGTCAAGTTTTCGCCGCGCATTTCCCGATGCAGCGGGATGATCATGTCTGCCGGATCAGTCATGGTCTCTCTCAGCGTTCGATGGTGCCGGTGCGCCGGATCTTCTTCTGCAGCAGCAGCACGCCGTACAGCAGCGCCTCCGCCGTCGGGGGGCAGCCGGGCACGTAGATATCGATGGGCACGATGCGGTCGCAGCCACGCACCACCGAGTAGGAATAATGATAGTAGCCGCCGCCATTGGCGCAGGAGCCCATCGAGATAACGTAGCGCGGCTCCGGCATCTGGTCGTAGACCTTGCGGAGCGCCGGCGCCATCTTGTTGGTCAGGGTGCCCGCGACGATCATCACGTCGGACTGGCGCGGCGAGGCGCGCGGCGCGAAGCCGAACCGCTCGACGTCATAACGCGGCATCGACACCTGCATCATCTCGACCGCGCAGCACGCAAGCCCGAACGTCATCCACATCAACGAGCCGGTACGGGCCCAGATGATGAGATCATCGGCGGCGGCCACGAAGAAGCCCTTGTCGGACAGCTCGTGATTGACCCCGAGGAAATACGGGTCGTTGGCGCCGACCGGCTTGCCGGTGGCGGGATCGAGGATGCCGGTTGCAGCGGGAGCCATTACCGTTCCGGATCGTTGAGTCGTCGAGGGGCTCAATCCCATTCGAGCGCTCCTTTCTTCCATTCATAGGCAAAGCCAATCGTGAGGACGCCCAGGAACACCAGCATCGACCAGAAGCCGGTGGCGCCGAGCTTGCCGAACGCGACCGCCCAGGGAAACAGGAACGCCACTTCGAGATCGAAGATGATGAAGAGGATGGCGACCAGGTAGAAGCGGACGTCGAATTTCATGCGGGCGTCGTCGAAGGCGTTGAAGCCGCACTCATACGCCGACAGCTTTTCGGGATCCGGTTGCTGAAACGCAACCACGAACGGCGCGATCAGAAGCGCCAGACCGATCAGGCCTGCGACCGCTATGAAAACCACGAGTGGGAGATAGTTCTGCAGGATGCCGGTCATCGGCGCCACCTTCTCCGCGGTTGGGACGCGGATTCGTCGATCGGGAATTATTGCGAGGCTTAGCGCAGCGCAACAGGAGGCGCAAGACAAGCTATTTTGAGGCGATCCGTGGCACGGGAAAACCCATACCGCATGATCCGGCATGCCCATGACGAACACCACCGACGCGCTCAGCTATCACGCCCGCGGCTGGCGCGCTTTGACGTCACTCAACTCGCCCCCGGATTTGTTCATCCTTCCCGATCAGGCACGGCGATGCGCCCGAGCAGCATCGCCGTGCCTGATCCAGTTGTTCCGGGAGGCATCGCGCCGTGGCGCTCCCAGCACCATGGCGTGCCGGGACCGACCGGACCTGCCATCTGTGCTGGGACCGCCTCGCACCGGCTTGCGAGACACCGGACCGGCAGCCCTCGATTGGTCGTGCCGATGTCCGACTACCGTCCCTCTGGAAGGCGAGGCCGCGCCCAGCGCGGCGACGCGGTGGAGATTTCCACCGAAAACTGCTCGGCCCAGCCCGCAGGAAGGTCGCCGCGCCCTACGTCTCCAGGAAAGTCTGCCCGCCCGGAACAGGGTTCATCCAGCTTTCGGCCAGGCGGCCCACGCCGGCTGGTGCGCGGTGTCAGCGCCGCTCACGACGAGGCCTGGGGTACGGTCTTCTGCAGCGCCGTCCCGCGAGGCGAGCCGACGGTGCTAGATCAGCTTCCCCGTGTATGTCTCGAGCTGGGTCCAGGCTGCCTCACCATAGGCCTTTTGCCACTGCGCATAGAAGCCGGCCTTCACCAGCGCGGCGCGGAATTGCACGGGATCCAGCTTGTTGAAGACCAAGCCCTTGGCCGTCAGTTCGGCTTGCAGCGAGCGGTCCATCTCCAACAGATCGGCGCGCTCCTTGTCGGCCGCGGCGTCGAAACTCTGGTTGACGATGTCGCGCAGATCCTGCGGCAGGCTCGCCAGCGCGGTACGATTGGCGATTACCCAGTAGCCGCTCCAGCAATGGTTCGACAGTGCGCAGTATTTCTGCACCTCGTAGAGCTTGCCGGTCGACACCTGTGCCAGCGGGTTTTCCTGACCCTCGACGATATGGGTCTGCAGCGCCGAATAGAGCTCGCTGTAACTGATGCTCGACGGCAGCGCGCCGAGGCCTGAGAACAGCGAGGTCAACAGCGCGGTGACGGGAACGCGAATCTTGAAGCCACGGAGGTCCGCGACGCTGCTCAACTGCCGGCTGGACGACGAGGTGATCTGACGAAACCCGTTGTCCCACATCTTCTTCATCGGCACGACGCCGGTCTTGACGATGGCGTCACGCACGATATCCCCGACCCCGCCGTCCATGGCAGCCCAGACCTGGTCGTAGGACTGGAAGGCGAAGCCGACGCTGGGCAGGCCCGACAGCGGCACCAGGGTCGACAGGGTCATCGAGGGCGCCGCCAGAAGCTCGATGCCGCCGGCGCGGAGCTGTGACAGCATCTCGGGATCGCCCCCGAGCTGCCCGTTGGAGAAAACCGCGACGCTGACCCGTCCCGACGACCGGGCGCCGATCTCCCGAGCGGCCTCGGTCAGCCGAACGGTCAGGGGGTGGGTGTCGGGCGTGTTGACGCCGAGCTTGAACTCGAACTCGGCGGCCGCGCTCGCCGGCCTGCCGAGGATGGTCGCCGCACCGGCGGCCGATGCCAGCCCCAGCACGCCCCTGCGGGTCATGTTTATTGATTTCATTATTGTTTTCTCCCCGGCGTCTTCTGGCGCCGGGCCGCAGTTTCCACCGAGCCGCCCTCCTCCGCAAGCGAACACGGGAACCTGGCCCCCCCGGGTGGGACGAAACCATTTTGGAAAGGCGACGAAACCGGTCTGAAACAGAGCAGGCGTACGCGTTTCTCAATGCGGCGCTTTCAGACGCCTGGAGGCTCAGATGAACCACTCGATCCAGTCAGCAGATCGTGCGACCCACCTCAAGATCGTATTCGTGGCGCTGGTGGCGGGGTTTGCAGTGGCGTCGTTCGGCATCGCCGCTCGCGGAAATGTCGACTACAGCCAGAGCGCTCAGGTGATCAAGGCCGGCAAGCCGGTGGCGCTGACGAGTTCAGATCTTTCCATGGTCCGCTGAAGCGACGCCAGATTGGACCAGTCGCGCGACCTGGCGGCCGCGCGGGTGTTTTTGCGTCAGCCGCCATTTGTGCCCGGAAGGCGAGCGCAGGCCGCCCTGCCTGCGGGTAACATGAAGCGGACACCGTTGGTCCGCTTGAGCGTGAGGCTGATGCCGCCGCCGATGTTGCTGCCAAGATCAAAGGCCATGGGCGGCTGTTGCGACGACAGGCCCGATCCGTCGTTGCCGCTCGCCATTGGCGCGCCACAGCCAGCCAGCGCCGGAAGCGCCGCGGTGGCCCGGCGGCCGCTCTCGGTGACGGTTTCAGAGACGTGCGCGAAGCCCGCGATCGGGCCGACAAGCGTCAGCTCGACAACATGCGTCACTCGGGCGCAGCCGAAGGCGATGCCGGCGGCGGATCCATCGCGGATCAATCGAACAACATGGCGGACACTGTCTCCGCGAATGATCGGCTACGCAAGAACCTGCGATCCCGTCAACGTCGCCAGCGTGCGCCGATTCGACGAAGCGCGCGCAAGGCCGCCAGGATTCTGGATGAAGGCCGGACGAACGTGTCATCACGCCGGACTCCATGACACTTTTCGGGACGGCGACTGCTGCTAAGCCATTGAAATGATGGCGCGAGAGACGGGGCTCGAACCCGCGACCTCCGGCGTGACAGGCCGGCGCTCTAACCAACTGAGCTACTCCCGCGTGGCCAGGGAGCCCGCAGAGGGGTGGACTTAAAGGGGCCACCTTTGCAAGTCAAGGACGTTGCAAAACCCCTTGTCAGACAGGGGTTTTTTCGATGCCGATGCAAATTATAGCCTGTTTTCAGGCAAATCAGCGTAGTCAGCCGCCCCCCGAATCGTTTAAGGCCTGCTACGTCTGAGGTTCACAGGGCATTGCTAACAACGAGGAGGGCCAAATATGGCAAAGAAAGCAGCGACTCCGACGACCGTGACGCTGAAACACCTGGCGGCGGCCATCGCCGAGGAGCAGGAATTGTCCAAGAAGCAGGCAGAGGGCATCCTGAACGACGTGGTCACGAAGATCACCAAGCACCTGAAAAAGGGTGAGCGGATCCGCATCGTCGGCCTCGGTATCCTGCAGGTGCGCAAGCGCGCCGCCCGCATGGGCCGCAACCCCGCCACCGGGGAGGCGATCCACATCAAGGCGAGCAAGAAGGTGGCCTTCCGCGCCGCCAAGGAGCTCAAGGAAGCGATCTGACCACGGCGCTTGCTGACCCGGCGTGGCGTCATTTCGGCAGGTTTACGCGGCCTCCGGAATGGCGCCATGTATTATGGTGCTTTCTGAGCTTCGTCTCCTGAACTGCGGTGTTTGCCTGTGATTCCAGCTTTGGCGTTCTCACACGGCGTGACCGAGCGCTTCCTGCGCTATGTGGTCATTGACACCCAGTCTGACCCCGCGTCGCCGAGCTGCCCGTCCACCGAAAAGCAGAAGGACCTCGGCCGCCTGCTCATAGCCGAGCTGCGGGAGATGGGCGTCGCGGACGCCCATCTCGATGAGCACGGCTATGTCTACGCGACCCTTGCGGCGAACACCGACAAGCGCGTCCCCGTGATCTGTTTCTGCTCGCACATGGACACCTCGCCGGACTGCACCGGCAGGAACGTCAAGCCCCAGATGGTGAAGAATTACCGCGGCGGCGATATCGTCCTTCCCGCCGACCCCACGCAGGTGATCCGCGCCGACGAGCATCCGGCGCTGCAGGACCAGATCGGCAACGACATCATCACGACCGACGGCACCACGCTGCTCGGCGCCGACAACAAGGCTGGCATAGCCGAGATCATGGACGCGGCGCATTTCCTCATCAGAAATCCGCAGATCAAGCACGGCACGGTCAAGATCCTGTTCACGCCGGACGAAGAAATCGGCCGTGGCGTCGACAAGGTCGACCTGAACAAGCTCGGCGCCGATTTCGCCTACACGATCGACGGCGAGACCGCCGGATACATCG
>NZ_JBAURI010000251.1:0-3329 GCF_049581145.1 Bradyrhizobium sp. | reverse complement strand
GATTGCGACCGGTCTTCATGATCACCAGCGCGTCGGAATTGCTGACGCGGCTTTGCAACTCGGTCTCCGGCAACGTTGCCATCAGCACCGTCATCACGTCGTCGCCGAGCGCGATCGGCTGGCCGATGGCGTTCCAGCATCCGGCCATCCCGGGAATGCCGGCAACGATTTCGACCTCGGCGCGGCCCTGCAGCCGGGCGTGGAGATGCATGAACGAGCCATAGAAGAACGGGTCGCCCTCGCACAGCACCACGACATTGTTCTCCCGCGCCAGCGCCTCGAGGCGATCGGCCCATTGATCGTAAAAATCGGCAAGCAGCCGCGCATAGTCGTCGGTGTCGAAAGCCAGCTCGGTGGTGACCGGATATTCCATCGGATATTCGCGCACCGTTGGCGCCAGCATACCCTCGACGATGCTTCTCGCCTGCCCCGGCCGTCCTTGCTTACGGAAATAGGCGACATGCGTCGCGGCGCGGATTTCCCGGTCGGCCCGCACGCTCATCAAGTCGGGATCGCCAGGCCCAAGGCCGCAGCAGATGATCCGCCCCATTGCTATTCGCTCCTGCTCGCCAGCGCATTGACGGCGGCGACCGTGATCGCGGAACCGCCGAGGCGCCCTTCAACCGTCAGTGCCGGCACCGGCCGTGCCGCCAGCAGTGCGGCCTTGGCTTCCGCCGCGCCGACAAAGCCGACCGGACAGCCGATGATCGCCGCCGGCCGCGGACAGCTTGCGTCTTCCAGCATGTCGAGCAGATGGAACAGCGCCGTCGGCGCGTTGCCGATCGCCACGATCGCGCCGGCAAGATGCGGCCGCCAGAGTTCGAGCGCGGCCGCCGAGCGCGTATTTTTCATGGATTGCGCCAACGCGGGAACGGCGGGGTTGTCGAGCGTGCAGATCACGGCATTGTCGGCCGGGAGTCGCGCGCGCGTGATGCCTTCCGAGACCATGCGCGCATCGCAGAGGATCGGCGCGCCGTTCCGTAGCGCACGCCGCGTTTCGATCGCCATGCCCGGAGTGAAGCGGATCTGCGCTTCCAGCCCGACCATGCCCGCGGCGTGGATCATGCGCACCACCACCGGCTCCTCCTCCACCGTAAAGCGTGCAAGATCGGCCTCGGCGCGGATGGTCGCAAAGGATTTTTGGTAGATTGCCGCGCCACAGGTTTCATAGACATACGGCATCAGGCGGCTCCCCAGAGAACCGCGGGCTTGGCAAGGATTGTTGCCGCATCCAGTCCGCGCAGCCTTGGAACGGCCTGCGCCGTGCCGTCGCAAATGAGATCAAAGCCGTCGCTCGCGCCGACCAGCGTGATCGACGCTGGCGACGAATAGGCGCAGCCTTTGGCGCAACCGGAGACATGGAGCTGCGCCTCCGCTGGGATCGAGGACGCCAGGGCCGCGGCAAAAGCGCGGGTCTCGGCGTGCGCTTGGGGGCACGCGGGCGCGCCGGTGCAGGCGGCGATGCGAAGCACGGGATCATCGGCTTGCGTCACGAGGCCTTCGTGTCGGGGCATCTCTTGCGCGTCCTCGAGAAAGACCATGCGCCACGGCGTCATGCGCAAGCCCGGCGCAAGACCGGCGAGGAATTTCAGCGTCGCGCCCTGAATTTGTCCGAAGGCTAATCCGACCAAAGCACCGCCGGCATGCAGACGCGGCTGTGGCGGGGGAGCGGCCGGTCCGGGCATCGCGCGGCCTGCGAGCGCCTCCGGCAATTCGACGCCGCCTGCAATATGCGCCGCCATGCGCCCTCGCCCATTGCGCACACCGCCCGAGGCCACGAACCAATCTGCCAGCGCCAGCGCAATCCCGACGGCGTCGGCTTTTGCCACCGCGTGACCTTGCGGCATGCCGTCAGGACGGACAATCAATTGGTCCTGCAAACCGCGCTCGATGCGGATATCGGCCGAGGCCTGCGCAAGCGTCCGCCCGTCGCCGCAATCGACGGCAAAACCGAATTTTGCCGGCAGCCCAAGAGACCGGCCTGCCAACGCCAGCTCGAGCTCCGCGGCAATCGAAGAGGTGTCGTCGCCTGCGCGCCAGAACGGCGCGACCAGGATGTTGCGCTGGACTTCCGAGTCCACGTCGGCGTCGATCAGATCGAGCTGCGCGAGCGCTTTGATCAATGCATCATGATCCTCCGGGCGTACGCCCCGGATCTGCAGGTTCGCCCGACCGGTCAGGTCGATCAGGCCGTTGCCATAGCGTCCGGCGAACTCGGCAATGCCGGCGGCCTGCGCTCGCGAAAGCCGGCCGCCATGCGGACGAATGCGGACCACGAGACCATCGCCCGACAGCATCGGGCGCAATGCGCTGGGGCACCAGCCCTTGATCTCGAAGCGGCTCATGAGGCTTCCCGCAGCGAAACCGCAATGGAGTTGCGTCGCGTCATCCAGAGCGACGCCTCATGCAGCCGGGCGAAGCAGGTCTCGATCGCCGATAGCGCCGCCGGATTCTCGCGCGCGAGAAAGGCGCGGACGTCGTCATGACCCAAGGTCGCATCGTGATAGAGATCGAACAGATGCGCCGGCACGGCGTCGGCCAGATGCGCGAACGCCGCCATGTGCTCCAGCGTGGCGGCGATTTCGGCCGCGCCGCGAAAGCCGTGCCGCATCATGCCTGCGATCCACAGCGGATTGGCGGCGCGGGCGCGCACCACGCGCGCGATCTCCTCCGTCAACAGTCGCGCGCGTGGCGCGTCGGGCCGGCTCGCATCGAGATGATAGAGCGATGGCGGCGCAGCACTGAGACTTGCGGCCGCGGCGGCTACGCCGGCCTCGTGGGCGGGGTAATCGGCGGCGAGCAGCAGATCGGTCTCGGTCAGATCCTGGACATGCACGAAGGCGTCGGCGTGTGTCAGCCGTGCCTCGATCCCGCTGCGGTCGGGCTGCATCGCGCCATCGGCCGTGAACGACCATGACGACGCCGCAAGCCAGGCCTGGCCCGCCGCATCGCGCGCCACGCGCGAAAAATCATCACGCAGCGCGGCCATGCCGACGCCATACTGTCCGGGACGCGGACCGAATACGCGCGCAACGCGCCTCGCATAGGGATTTTCGCAGCCTTCCCAGTCGTGCCTTGCAAGCGCTTCCGAGGCTGCCTCGAACAATTGCGCCAGCGGGGCGAACACGTCTCGGAACAGGCCGGAGACGCGCAGCGTCACGTCGATGCGGGGCCGGCCGAGCAGCGCCAGCGCAATGATCTCGAATCCGGTGAGACGGCCGGAGGCCTGGTCCCAGCGCGGCTCGATGCCGGCCAGATGCAGCGCCATCGCGAAATCCTCGCCGGCCGTGCGCATGGTTGACGAGCCCCAGAGATCGACGACCAGTCCC
>NZ_JBAURI010000250.1:0-7044 GCF_049581145.1 Bradyrhizobium sp. | reverse complement strand
GCCAGAAGCGGTCCGGGGCATGGCGGCGGCGGGCGACCTCGTTTCGGCATCGGCCTGCGGCAGCAAGCCTTCTTTCGACAAGCCTTCTTTCGACGAGCCTGGCATCGGTGAGCCCGGCGCCGCTCTTGCCGCCGGCGTTGCCGGCTGTTTGGCCGCCGCCTTCCCCGTTTCCCGTGGCGTTGGCCTTGAAGCGTCCCTTGCAGTTTCCTTCGAGGTTTCCTTGGGCCTGGCCGCGTTTTTGCCGGCGACCGACTGAATGAAAGCCGCGGTCTGTGCGATCAAGGCGTCGCGATCTTTTTGCCAGCTCATGGAATACCCTCACCGGCGGAAGAATTCGGCCATGCCGTCGTCGAATCAAGCGCCACTTCACCAGCTTCTGGGGATAACTACCAGCAATGGTTGAGCGGTGATAAAACCGGTACAGTTGGGCACGCTGGCGGACAGAGCCGGGCGATGCGGACGGGGAGGCTTCATCCCGGGCCGCCCGTCCTGCCGGCGGCGATCATCGCTTCGAGCTCGCTCCGCACGGCATCGAGCACGCTTGCATAGTCGCGCGCCTCGGTCTGCCGGAACAGCCGCGCGGTCGGATACCAGGGGCTGTCGTCGCGGTCGAGCAGCCAGCGATAGTCCGGCGTGTAGGGCAACAGGATCCAGGTCGGCCGTCCCAGCGCGCCGGCCAGATGCGCGACACTGGTGTCGACCGTGATCACGAGATCGAGGCAGGCGAGCAGCGCCGCGGTCTCGACGAAATCGGTGAGATGGTCGGTCAGGTCGACGATCCCGCGTCGCGCGCGCAGGCTCGCTTTGTCCTCGGGCCGCGGCTCCTTCTGCAGGCTGACGAAGGTTGCGTCGGCATCGAACAGCCGGCTCAGCGTTTGCAGCGGCACCGAGCGATTGTGATCGTTCTTGTGCAGCGGATTGCCGCACCACACCAGGCCGACCCGGGGCCGGGTGCGCGGACCGAGGCGGTCTTCCCAGACCTGGATGCGGGCCGGCGCCGGAGCCGGCAGATAAGGTATGTGCGCCGGGATCGTCTCGAGCCGGGTCTTGAAGATCAATGGCAGGCTGGAGATCGGGCAGTGCAGGTCGAATTCCGGCCATGTCGTGCTCTTTCGCGACAGACACTGCGTGACGCCCGCCACCCCGTCCAGCAGCGAACAGACCGAGGCCGCCACCGCCAGAATGACGCGCGCCCCGCGCGCGGCCAGCAGCGGCACATAGCGCACGAAATGGATGGTGTCGCCGAAACCCTCTTCGGCATAGACCAGCACGGTCTTGCCGGCGACCGGCCGCTCGCCATGCCATCTCGGCTGCGGAAAGCTCGGGTAATCCGGCGGCGTCGCCCGTCGCCACAATGCCTCGCGACCGGCCCAGCCCGCCTCGAAATTGCCGATCAAGAGCTGCAGCAGCGCCAGATCCCATGCCACGTCGGTATTGTCGGGCTGGATGTCCAGCACACGCTCGAACGTCGCGCAGGCCTCCTCGAACCGATGCAGTTCGGACAGCTTGACCGCCTTGTTGAGCAGCACCGGAACATGGTCCGGCTGCAGCGCCAGCGCGCGGTCGAACAACGCCAGCGCGTCGTCCGATCGCCCGGGACCGAGCGCATGGGCCTTGTTGCTGAGCGCCTCGACATGGTCGGGACGCAGCGCCAGCGCCCGGTCCAGCCATGCGAGCTCTTCGTCGTGCCGGCCGAGCCGGTGCAGCGCGATGGCGATGGTGTTGCAGATCTCGGCGTTGCCGGCATCGCGCGCGTAAGCATGATGGCCATCCGCCAGCGCCTCCTCGAACCGCTCCAGTCCGATCAGGGCGCGCGCGCGGCCGTGCAGCACGGCGGCATGGTTCGGCAACAGTTCGTCGCACCGCGCAAAGCAGGCGGCGGCCTCCTCGAAGCGGCCGAGCTCATGCAGAACGATCCCGCATCGGTTGGCCGCATTGACGTTGCGCGGGTCGAGCTTCAGCGCATGCTGCAGGCTCAGCACGGCCTCGGGCAGGCGTTGCTGCTCGGCAAGCAGATTGCCCATCTGCCGCCATAGCTCGGCGTCGTCGGGCCTGAGCTTGACCGCGGTGTCGAGGGCCTTCAGCGCCTCGTCGTGGCGTTGCTGCTGTTGCAGCACGCTGCCGAGGCTCGCCAGATATTCCGGCCGCGCCTCCTGCCGGATCGCGCGGGCCAGCCATTCCAGCGCATGGTCGGCCTGGCCGGCCTGGAACGCCAACAGTCCCATCAGATGCAGCGAGGGCGCATGATTGCCGTCCGCGACAAGCGCCTGCTGGCACGAGAGCTGGGCGTCGAGATAGCGCTGCGCCTGCATGTGGCCGAGACCGGCTTCGTAGAGCGCGGTGGGCGAGGCGGCGGGACTCTCCAGAGCCGTGAGAGTCCGCTCCGGGTCTGCTGCGCCGGCCTGCGGTTCGCGATGAGTCATCAGCGCATCCGGTTGATCAGCGTCCATCGGGGCGCGACGCGCCGCGAAGGCGAGTGCTAGATGATTCCCGCCATGGCGGAAAGCAGCGCAGCCTCCGGTCGCGACCTGCCCGGATCCCGGCCAATCCAGCATGCCTGCTGGCGCAGCCATCGCCCGTGGCGCGATCGTCGCGCTTTTGCGGCATCGACGCCCGGTGCTTCGGCAACAGCTCGACGCCCGGTGCCAGCCGCTTGCCCTCGTGCGAAGGCTCACCTTTGGCGGGAATCTCGATCCAGCGGCTCACGCCTTGCTCACACTCCTGCACCACCGGAAAATACAGCGTCGAATGGGGCGCGAGGCTGTCGGTCAGGAACGGGTTCACGACGAACCTATCGTTCCCACGCACCCCGGCCTCATCGTGAGACGCATCGCTTGTGCGATGCTCAGGATGAGGTTCGGAGGAAACTGATCTGATTCGAATCTCGAAATGGCTCTCTGGTTGTCGCTGAGGGCACGTCGTCGCAACATCTGGAATCCTTCTCGACGCCGGCGCGATGGCCGGCCTTGATGCGTATTGTCCATTGCACGCCAAGGGCGTGCAGTCCGGCGCATGGAGTCAGGAAGCTATTGGCGGAGCCCGCGAGTTGGAGCCGGTGCGCGGGGACGACGAGGTCGAGCGCCGCATCGCGCCAGGCTTTACCGAACCGTGCGCTCCACCACGCGTGCCGTGAGTCGTCCCACTCGGAAGCATGTGTTCCGAGCATGTGTTTCCGCATGTGTTTCCGTGTCTTGACAAGAACCGGACGATGCTTTCAGCTGTTGCGGTTCAGGGTGCCGGTCGCGTTGGCGGCAAAGGGAATCTGGTGCGGTTCGCTGGGTGTCGAAACGCAAACCAAATCCAGAACTGCGCCCGCAACTGTGAGCGGTGAGTCCTTCGTCGAAAATGCCACTGGGCTCGTGCGACAAAGCCCGGGAAGGCGAGGAAGGGCGATGACCCGCGAGCCAGGAGACCGGCCTGGACACGTCATCCTTACCGGCGTGCGGTGCGCGCGCCTGGGGCGGTTCTTTCGCTGCGGTGACATGATCGGAAATGTCTTGATCTGAAATGTCTTGCGGATGAAGGGCCGCCATGGCTGCGCATGCGAAATTGAGTGCTCGAGATGAATCCGGGCCCGTCCTGGCCGGCCTTCGCGGTCGGATCGTCGGAATCTACGGCCTTCTTGCGATCGCCAATCTGTCGGCCTGGACCTGGGCCTTGATGGCGTTCGCCGGCCAGCCGGTTCTCATCGGCACCGCCGTGCTGGCCTATAGCCTCGGGCTGCGCCATGCCATCGATGCCGACCATATCGCGGCGATCGACAACGTCACGCGCAAGCTGATGCAGGAGGGACAGCGGCCGGTCGCCGTCGGCTTCTTCTTCGCGTTGGGGCATTCGACGGTCGTCGTACTGGCGTCGGTTGTCGTGGCGCTGACGGCAAACCTGTTGAGCGATGAACTGGTTGCCTATCGCGAGATCGGCGGCATCATCGGGACATCGGCGTCGGCGCTGTTCCTGTTCGTGATCGCGATCGCGAACATCGTGGTCCTGCGCGGCGTCTGGCGCGCCTTTCGGCAGGTCGAGCGCGGCGATCGCGTGACGCAGGCGGACATCGATGCGCTGTTGCAGCAGCGCGGCTGGCTGGCGCGGCTATTCAGGCCGCTGTTCCGGCTTGTTTCGGAAAGCTGGCAGCTTTATCCGATCGGCCTGTTGTTTGCGCTCGGTTTCGATACCGCCAGCGAGATCGGCCTGTTCGGTCTCTCGGCCCAGGCCTCCAACGCGGTCTCCGGCTGGTCGCTGCTGATTTTCCCGGCCCTGTTCGCGGCCGGCATGGCGCTGGTCGACACCACCGACGGCGTCCTGATGCTGGGCGCTTACGGCTGGGCCTATCGAAATCCGCTGCGCAAGCTGTTCTATAATATGACCATCACGTCGGTGTCCGTGCTGGTGGCGCTGGTGGTCGGCGGCATCGAGACGCTCGGCCTGATCGCGGATCGTTTCCATCTGCAGGGCGTGTTCTGGAACGCGATCTCCGACCTCAACGATCATTTCGGCGCGCTCGGCTATGGCATCGTTGCGCTCTTCGTGGTGTGCTGGGGACTGTCGTTCGCGATCTATCGTTTCAAGCGATACGACCTCACCGGCAGCCTGGAGTGAATCCAGTCGGGGCGGCGCGTCCCTCGATTGGCGGCCTCCGGCATTTTGGCGTGCATGGCTGCCACGACATGACGCCAGGCCTGGTCATCAAGCCTGGTCATCAAGCCTGGTTATCATGGGTTAACGACAGCGCTCTCGGCGATGGCTACGGTGTTCACGCTTGGCCGCTCGCCGCCCGGGCTGGCCGGCAAAGAGTCGCGGCCCCGGTTCATCGCAACCGGGGCCGGGCTTGTTGGGCTCGGCATCTTGACAGGTGCGGGAATCCCCCGGGTTCCATCGTGGGTTCCTCCTCGCTCGTTAGGAACAAAAACCCTCTGGCTTCCATTGCCCCGGTATAATCATGCAGAGCGAGGTTGGTCCCATGTATCATCATGTCAAGAAACTCATGTTCACCGTGCGGGTCGACGAGCCCGATGTCCGGTTCGGCAAGATGCTGCTGGAACAGTTCGGCGGCGCCAACGGCGAACTCGCCGCGGCGATGCAGTATTCCATCCAGGGCCTGAACTGCGAGGACCCCGACCGCAAGGATCTGCTGATGGATATCGGCACCGAGGAGCTCAGCCATCTCGAGGTCGTGGGCTGTCTGGCGCGGATGCATCTGAAACCGTCGAAGTTCGACCGGCAGGCCGCGGAGACTGATCCCTTGATCGCGATCGCTGGCGGCGGCGGCGTCAATCTGTTCAATTCGCAAGGTAATCCCTGGACCGCGGATTATCTCAAGATCACCGGCGAGCTCGACGTCGACCTGCGCAGCAACATGGCCGCCGAAGCCCGCGCCAAGATCGTCTATGAGCGTCTGATCAATTTCTGCGACGACGCCGGCAGCAAGGATGCCCTGCAGTTCCTGATGACGCGGGAGATCACCCACCTGAAGGCGTTTGCGCTGGCGCTGGAGAGCCTGAAGAAGCCGGCGTTCTCGGTCGGCAGGATCGCGCCCACCCCGGGCCTGGTCGATCAGTTCTTCAACGATTCGACCGGCGAGGGCGAAGAAGGCGAGATCGACACCAGAGGTCCGTGGAATGAAGGCGGCGAGTGGGAGTTCGTGGAATCGCCCGCGCTCAGCGGAGCTGCAAGCCCCGGCGTGATCAGGACGGAAAGCTCGCCGCCGACCTCGCCGCTCGGCATGGACGAACTGCTCACGGAGCAACTGCGCGACATCCTGCATGCCGAAAAGCAGCTGACCAAGGCGCTGCCGAAGATGGCCAAGGCCGCCCGCTTCGACAGACTGCGCGAGCTGTTCGAACAGCATCTGGTGGAAACCGAAGCGCAGATCGAGCGGATCGGCGAGTGCTTCACGCTGCTCGGCGTCAACGCCCGCGCCAAGCCCTGCAAGGGCATGGCGGGCCTGGTCGAGGAAGGCGAGGAGGTCATCGAGCAGGGCGAGGCCAAGGAAGACGCCGCAGCCGATCTTGCCTTGATCGGCGCCGCCCAGAGGGTCGAGCACTACGAGATCTCCGGCTACACCACCGCACGAAACCTGGCGCAGCAATTGCGTCATAGCGCGATCGTCGATCTGCTGTCGCAATCGCTCGCCGAGGAGGAGAACGCCGACCAGCTGCTCAATCAGGTCTCCCGTTCGCTGATGTCGGTCGCGAAAATGCCGGCCGTGATCGAACAGGCTGAACCGGTCGAATAGGCGAAGACCGGCCGCGTCGCGAACACGATGAAGCAGGTTGCCCAACCGAGCCGATCCGTCGCAAACATGGGAGTCCCGGCCAGGCGAGCGCCGAGCCGGGACCGATCACCACAGGCGGGCGGTCGCGCACGCGGACGATCGAGCAGCGGAAGGATCGCGTCATGGCCGAGGAGATCGAGCGCAAATTCCTCGTCGACACGGCGCTATGGCGCGCGACGGCCGCTGGAACGCCGTACCGGCAGGGTTATCTGTCGTCGGTGGGGGAGCGCGTCGTCCGCGTGCGCATCGCGGCCAATCGTGGTCTTCTGACGATCAAGGGGCTCGCGACCGGGATCAGCCGGCTCGAATTCGAGTATCCTATTCCGCTTGCCGACGCGGCCGTGATGCTGGATCAGCTTTGCGAACGGCCGCTGATCGAGAAGACGAGGTACCGCGAGGTGGTTGCCGGCCGGATCTGGGAGGTCGACGTGTTTCACGGCGACAATGACGGGCTGGTCATGGCCGAGGTCGAACTTGCGACCCCTGCGGACAGGATCGAGCTGCCGCGCTGGGCGGGAGCCGAGGTGTCGAACGACCCGCGCTACTTCAACAACAACCTCGTGGCCCAGCCTTACAGGTGTTGGCGGCACGATCACGCGTGATGGGCATGTCATGGACCAGACGAGCCATGCCATGAAACCCGTCGTTTCCAGGCCCTCGGAACGGACGTCTTCTCGCCCACCCCGAAACGGCCGTCATCGCCGGGCTTGTCCCGGCCATCACGTCTTCGCCACATCAAAAGAAAGTAAGACGTGAAAGAAGAAAGTAAGACG
>NZ_JBAURI010000249.1:0-3957 GCF_049581145.1 Bradyrhizobium sp. | reverse complement strand
CCGAATTGCGCTGGCTCGCCCGCGAATTGGGCCCGGCGCGCGATATCGACACGTTGTTGTTCGAGGTGATCAAGCCGCTGCGCAGGCAGCATGCCGGCGAAGCAGGGCTCGCCAGCATCAGCAACATGTTCGCGCGCAAGCGTCTCAATGGCTATCGGCAGGCGGAAGCGGCCTTGCAATCGGCGCGCTTCCGGACGCTCGTGCTCGATACCGCGGAATGGATCGAGGCCGGCCCCTGGAGCACGTCCGAAGACGCGGCGATGCGTGCCCGGCGTGAGACCCCAATTGAAATCTATGCCGCCGAGCAGCTCTCACGGCGCTGCAAGAAGATCAGGCGGCGCGGCGCGCAGATGAATGAGCTCAATCCGGAAGAGCTGCACGCGCTGCGCATTCAGGTGAAAAAGGCCCGCTACGCGGCCGAGTTCGTCTCCGGCGTGTATCGCGGCCGGAAATCCGCCAAGCAGTACAAGAAGACCCGGACATCGTTGACGCAGTTGCAGGGCGCCCTGGGCCGGCTCAATGACATCGTGACCCACAAGGCCCTGTTTTCAGATATCATCGCCAGTCCCGCCAAAGGTCTGACGGACGAGCAGAACCGTCATCGTGCCTTTGCCGCCGGGCTGATCATCGGGGACCAGCAGGCGCAGGTGCAGCATCTGCGCGATCGCGCGCACAAGGCCTATGCGCATTTCGCGCACGCCAAGCCGTTCTGGACACAGCCGAAGCGAAGCGGCGTCGCGCAACCGGCGGCGGAAACGCCGGTCGGAACGTAGTTGCCGCATCCACGGTGCCGTAGGGTAGGCACAGCCAGCGGCTCGCGCGACGCGCGGACCGATGGCGTGCCCACCATTCACGATGAACCCGGGGAGAGACGGTCGGCACGGCGCAGGAACGCCCTTGCCCATCCTTACGGAATCGTCATTGCGGATGCAGCGGGGCACGGGGCCGCTGGAAGAAGGAATGGATTGCTCGTCGCAAGGCTTCTCGCAATGACGGAGCATGCGACGGATTACGCCCCGCGAATTGGCTACAGGCTAACGAATCCCTGCGCGCAAAAAGCTTTGGATGAAGGCGCGCTGGAACAGCAGGAACGCGAGCATCAGCGGCACCGACGTCATCAGCGCGGCGGCTGAGATCACCGACCAGTCGATGCCCTGATCGACCGAGGCGAACACCTGCAGGCCGACTGTCAGCGGCCTGGTTTCGACAGAATTTGTCACGATCAATGGCCACAGGAAATTATTCCAGTGATAGCTGACCGAGACCAGGCCATAGGCGACATAGACCGGGCGGGCCAGCGGCAGGTAGACCCGCCAGATCGTCTGCAGCGTGTTGGCGCCTTCCATCCGCGCCGCGTCGTCGAGCTCTTTCGGGATCGACTTGAAGGTCTGCCGCAGCAGGAAGATGCCGAAGGCGGAGGCGACATAGGGCAGCCCCACCCCGTTCAGCGTATCGATCAGGCCGAACGCCTGCAGCGTGCGGTAGTTCTCCATGATCAGCACGTCGGGCGTCACCATGAGCTGGACCAGGATCAGCGCGAACAGCACATCGCTGCCGAAGAATGTCCAACGCGCCAGCCCGAACGCCGCCAACGTGCAGATCAAAAATTGCGCGATCATGATGCCGGAGACCAGCAGCACGGTGTTGAGGAAGTAGCGCGCAAACGGCGCAGCACTCCAGGCGCGCTCGAAATTCGCCAAGGTCGGCGGCGCCAGCAGATCGAAATTGGTCGCGAACGAAGCGGCGTGAAACGCGGCCCAGATCGCGTATAGCAGCGGCAACGCCCACAGCAGCCCGAACAGCCAGGCCGCGACCGTCGAGGCGAGGCTTGTCAGCCGATCGGAGATGGATCCGCCCCTCATCGGTAGTGAATCCTGCGGTCGAGCAGAAAGAACTGCAATAGCGCGATCGCCGCCAGCACCGACAGCAGCACGGTCGACAGCGCTGCCGCATAACCGGTGTCCCAGAAGCTGAAGGCGACCTGGTAGATGTAGAACAACAGCAACGTGGTCGCATTGTTCGGGCCGCCGCCGGTCATCGCGATCACCTGATCGACGACGCGAAACGCGTTGATCAGGGCGTTGATCGCGACGAACAGCGTTGTCGGCATCACCAGCGGCCAGGTGATGCGCCGGAACATCAGCCACCTTCCGGCATTTTCCATGCGCGCGGCCTCGTAGAGCACCGGCGGCACCTGCTGCAGCGCCGCCAGGAAGAACACCATGAAGAAACCCGCCTCCTTCCAGATCGTCACCGCCATCAGCGCCGGCAGCACGGTCGCGGGGTTGCCGAGCCAGTTGATGCTGGCAAGGCCGAAGCCGCGACCGATCTGATCAAGCAGGCCGTAATCGGGCGTGTAGAAGAACAGCCAGATATTGGCGGCGGCGACCATCGGCAGGATGGTCGGGGTGAAGAAGGCGAGCCGCAGCGCGGCGCGCCCCTTGATGTTGCCCTGGACCCAGAGCGCCATGCCGAGCGCCAGCGCGATTGCCGCGGGCACCGTGATCAGGGCGTAGAGCAGGTTGTTCTTCAGCGCCAGCCAGAAGATCGGGTCGGCCAGCATGGTGCGGTATTGATCGAGCCCTATGAAGACGGCCGGTCGCCGCCCATGCGGGGTCGAGAACAGGCTGTCGATGATTGTTGCGACCGCGGGTATGTGTGTGAACGTCGCGAGCAGCGCGACGGCCGGCAGCGCCAGCAGCCAGCCCTGCAGGTGGACGTTCAATCGCGGTAGGTTCCGTTCCGGCATTGCCGCGAGATGCGCCGACCGCTTGAAGAATGCAAGCCGGCGCAATCGCATCAGTGCTGATAGCTGGCGAGGATGCGCGTCGCTTCGGCCTCGGCCTCATCGAGGGCCGGCTTGGCCTGTTTGGTGCCGGTCAGGATCGCCTGCAAGGCATCGTTGAGCACCTTGGTGACGCGCTGATTGTCGTGCGTCGAGAGCTCGGCGACCGCGTCCTTGAGCTGGTCGCGCGCGACGATGGCGGGCGGAAAGGCGGCGGCGTATGTCTTCATCGCGTCCGTCTCCCAGGCATCCGGCCGCGTGGCGACGTAGCCGGTGGCGATGCCCCAATCGGCGGCACGCTTGGCGGTCGTCAGGAAGCGGGCGAATTCCAGCGCCGCTGCCAGCTTCGCCTTGTCGGTGCCCTTGAAGAGATAGATGTTGCCGCCGCCGGTCGGCGAACCACCGCGCGCTTTCGACGGCAGTGCCGCCACGCCGAAGGCGAATTTGGCGTTGGTGCGGACATTGGTCAGGTTGCCGGTGGTGGTCCACATCATCGCGGTCTTGCCCTCGAAGAAATCCTTCGGGGTGGTGCCCCAGTCGATGATACCCTTCGGCATCACTCCATCTTTCTGGCTGAGGTCGGCGAAGAATTGCGCCGCCTCGATCACCTTGGGATCGTTGTAGGCCACCTTGGTGCCGTCCTGATTGGCGAGGATGGCGCCGTTCTGCGTGGTCAAGGCCTGAAACAGCCAATAGGGAAAGCCGGAGGACGGGATTTCCAGGCCCCATTGCGTGACCGCGCCGGAGGCATCGCGCTTGGTCAGCCTCTTGCCGAGCGAGACCATCTCCTCCCAATTGGCCGGCGGCTTGTCGGGATCGAGGCCTGCGGCCCTGAAGGCATCCTTGTTCCAGTACTGCACGATGGTCGAGCGCTGAAACGGAATGCCCCAGGTGTGGCCGCCGGCCTGGCTGTTTTCCATGAACGCCGGATAGAACGACTTGATCCAGGCATGGTCGCTTTCCGAGGTCGCGATCGCGTCGTAGGGCTCGATCAGGTCGTCGTCGATCAAGGTGAACATGTCGGTCGAGAGCAGGATCGCGATATCAGGGGCATTGCCCGCCTTGGCCGCCGTCATCGCCTTGACGATCGAATCCTGATAGCTGCCGGTATAGACCGGCTTCACGGTGATGTCGGGATGCGCCTTGGTGAAGTCCGCAGCATAGCCGTCGAC
>NZ_JBAURI010000248.1:0-18622 GCF_049581145.1 Bradyrhizobium sp. | reverse complement strand
GCGCGCGATTCATCCGGTACTGCCTCCGCACCACGAATTCCCGTACACGGTGCGCGTGGTCTCGGAGATCACCGAATCCAACGGCTCGTCGTCGATGGCTTCGGTCTGCGGCGCTTCGCTGGCGCTGATGGATGCCGGCGTTCCCCTGAAGCGGCCGACCGCGGGCATCGCGATGGGCCTGATCCTCGAAGACAAGCGCTTCGCGGTTCTCTCGGACATCCTCGGCGACGAGGACCACCTCGGCGACATGGACTTCAAGGTGGCTGGCACCGAGCAGGGCATCACCTCGCTCCAGATGGACATCAAGATCGAGGGCATCACCGAGGAGATCATGAAGGTCGCGCTCGGCCAGGCCAAGGAAGGCCGCGTCCACATTCTGGGCGAGATGTCGAAGGCGCTCACGGCGGCCCGCGCCGAACTCGGCGAATACGCGCCGCGCATCGAGACCTTCAAGATCGCCACCGACAAGATCCGCGAAGTGATCGGCACCGGCGGCAAGGTGATCCGCGAGATCGTCGAAAAGACCGGCGCCAAGATCAACATCGAGGACGACGGCACCGTGAAGGTCGCCTCCAACGACGGCGAGGCGATGAAGGCGGCGATCAAGTGGATCAAGTCGATCACCTCCGAGCCGGAGATCGGCCTGGTCTATGACGGCACCGTGGTCAAGGTCATGGAGTTCGGCGCCTTCGTGAACTTCTTCGGCACCCGCGACGGCCTGGTCCATATCAGCCAGCTCGCGGCCAATCGCGTGCAGAAGACCTCCGACGTCGTCAAGGAAGGCGACAAGGTCAAGGTCAAGCTGCTCGGCTTCGACGACCGCGGCAAGACGCGGCTGTCGATGAAGGCGGTCGACCAGCAGACCGGCGAGGACCTCGAAGCCAAGCAGAAGACCGAGGCGCCGCCACCACGCGAAGCGGCTGGCGAGTAACAGCCGGACGGAAAATGACGAAGGGGCGGCTGCCGAAGCCGCCCTTTTTTGTTATCAAGGACTGCGATCTCCAGCCCTCGGCTGAAGTTTGGGACTTCTCAATGACGCCCGTCATCCGGCCCGCCCGCTCCGACGACTATGACGAGATCGCCCGGATCTGGATGGAAAGCTGGGTCTCCACCGGACTCGATCAGGCCAGTGAACCCCTACTGACACAATTGCGCGCCCGCGTACGGCAGGAAATCGCCAACGGCTGGAGCCTGTTTGTCGCGGACGACCACGGCAAACTGGCGGCGATGCTGGCGCTGCATCTGCCAAAGCTCTACCTCGACCAGTTGTTCGTGGCGCCGGAATATCACGGCCGGGGCCTCGGCCGGCAATTGCTCGCCTTCACGCGGTCGCAACTGCCCGACGAGATCTCGTTGCGCTGCGTGCGCGAGAACGAGAAGGCCTGGCGCTGGTACGAGCGCGAGGGCTTTGTGTTCGAGCGGGAGCGGATCGAGCCCCTGAACGGCCTGATGATGAAGTATTATCGTTGGAAAAAAGAGGAGCCCCCGAGATGATGCAGCTTTACTGGTCGCCCCGCTCGCGCTCGTTCACCACGCTGTGGCTGATGGAGGAAACCGGCCAACCCTATGAGCGGGTGCTGACCGACATTTCGGCCGGCGCGCAGAAGACGCCCAACTATCTCGCCATCAATCCGATGGGCAAGGTGCCGGCGCTGCGCGACGGCGAGGCGACGTTGGCGGAAGCCGCCGCCATCTGCGCCTATGTCGCCGAGCGCTATCCGGAGGCCAAGCTGGCGCCGCCAGTCGGCAGTCTGTTGCGCGCGAAATACCTGTATTGGTTGTTCTTCGGACCCGGCTGCGTCGAGCCCGCGATGGTGCAGGTCGCAACCAAGATCGAGATGAACCCGGTGAGCGCAGGTTGGGGCGACGCCCAGCGCGTCTACGACGTGCTCGATGCGGCCCTCGCCAAGGGGGGGCCGTGGCTGCTCGGCGAGGATTTCTCGGCTGCCGATATCGTGATCGGCTCGGGACTGAATTTCGCGGTGCGGCTATTCAAGATGGTGCCGATGCGCCCATCGTTCGAGGCCTATATCGGACGCTGCGTGGCGCGACCGGCATTCCAGCGCGCCGAGCAGATCGCGGCGGGTGATGCCTCCTCTCATCCATCGTAAGGGGGCCGTCGCGAACGCCGCTACGGCGTCTTCAGCTCTTCGGGCCGCGGCATCGAGATCACGTTGTAGCCGGAATCGACATAGTGGACTTCGCCGGTGACGCCGCCCGACAGTTCGGACAACAGATACAGCGCCGAACCGCCGAGTTCCTCCAGCGTCACGCCGCGGCCGAGCGGCGAATGCTTCTGCTGGAAGGCGAACATCGCCCGGGCATCGCCGATGCCGGAGCCGGCGAGCGTACGTACCGGTCCCGCCGAGATCGCATTGACGCGGATGCCGCGCGGACCGTAATCGGCGGCGAGATAGCGCACCGAGGCTTCCAGCGCCGCTTTCGCCACGCCCATCACGTTGTAATTCGGCATCACCCGCATCGAACCGCCGAAGGTCAGCGTGATCATGGCGCCGCCGGAATCCAGCATCAGTTCGGCCGCACGCTTGGCGAGTTCGGTGAAGGAAAAGCAGGAGATCAGCATGGTGCGCGAGAAGTTGTCCCGCGTCGTGTCGGCGTAGCGGCCCTTCAGCTCATTCTTGTCGGAAAAGGCGATGGCGTGGACCAGGAAGTCGAGCCTGCCCCATTTGTCGCGCAACACTTGGAATACGGCGTCGACGCTGCCGAGGTTCTCGACATCGCACGGCAGCACCAGCTCGACGCCGAGCGATTGCGCCAGCGGCTTGACCCGCTTGCCGAGCGCGTCGCCTTGATAGGTGAAAGCCAGCTCGGCGCCCGCAGCGGCGAGCGTCCTGGCGATGCCCCAGGCGATCGAATGATCGTTGGCAATCCCCATGATCAGCCCGCGCTTGCCCTTCATCAGATCGTTCATCCTAACTGCGCTCCATCATTGTCGACGTCATCACCCGCGAAAGGCGGGCGACCCGGTATTCCAGAGGCGCTATAGATCGATTTCGAGAGGAGCCGCGGCATATGGGATGCTCGCGCCTCGGCGCGGCATGACGAACCCTAGGCATCCAGCCGCCGGAACACCAGCGTCGCATTGGTGCCGCCGAAGCCGAACGAATTCGACAACACCGTGGTGAGCCTGGCGTTGTCGATGCGCTTGCGCACGATCGGCATGTCGGCGAAGGCCGGATCGAGCTCGGTGATGTGGGCACTCTCGCAGATGAAGCCGTTCTTCATCATCAGGAGACAATAGATCGCCTCCTGCACCCCGGTGGCGCCGAGGGAATGGCCGGTCAGCGCCTTGGTCGCCGAGATCGGCGGGCACTTCTCGCCGGTGCCGAACACCTTGCGGATCGCCTCGATTTCCGGGGGATCGCCGGCCGGCGTCGAGGTGGCGTGCGGATTGATGTAGTCGATCTTGGTATTCACGGTGGCCAGCGCCATTTTCATGCAGCGCTCGGCGCCTTCACCCGACGGCGCCACCATGTCGTAGCCGTCGGAGGTGGCGCCATAGCCCACGAGCTCGGCGTAGATGCGCGCGCCGCGCGCCTTGGCATGCTCGAGCTCCTCCAGCACCACGACGCCGGCGCCGCCGGCAATGACGAAACCGTCGCGGCTGACGTCGTAGGGCCGTGAAGCGGTCGAAGGCGTCTCGTTGTATTTTGACGACATCGCGCCCATCGCATCGAACAGCACTGACAGCGTCCAGTCGAGCTCTTCGCAGCCGCCGGCGAAGATCACGTCCTGCTTGCCGATCTGGATGATCTCGTAGGCGTTACCGATGCAGTGGTTCGAGGTCGCGCAGGCCGACGAGATCGAATAGTTGACGCCCTTGATCTTGAACCAGGTGGCGAGCGTCGCCGACGCGGTGGAGGACATCGCCTTCGGGACCGCGAAGGGTCCGACCCGCTTCGGTCCCTTGCTGCGCGTGATGTCGGCCGCCTCCACCACGGTGCGGGTCGAGGGTCCGCCGGAGCCCATGATGATGCCGGTGCGGACGTTGGAGACGTCCGAAGGCTCGAGGCCGGAGTCCTGGATCGCCTGCTCCATCGCGACATGATTCCAGGCCGCGCCCTCGCCGAGGAAGCGCATCGCGCGGCGATCGACGACGCCGGACGGATCGAGCGTGGGCGCGCCCTGCACCTGGGAGCGGAATCCGAGTTCGGCATATTTCGCCGCGCGAGAAATTCCCGACCTTGCCTCATGAAGGCTCGCCAGCACTTCCTGGGTGTTGTTTCCGATCGATGAGACGATGCCCATCCCCGTGATGACAACCCGCCTCATGTTCGCCTCGCCTGCCTTTTCAATATGTTTCCGTTCAAGCCGGCGTCGTGCCCTGCTTGAACAACCCGACCTTCAAATCCTTCGCGCGATAAATAATGTCGCCGTCCATCGAAAGCCAGCCGTCGGCGATACCGAGCACGAGCTTTGAACGCATGACCCGCTTGATATCGACGTTGTACACAACCTTGCGCACGTTCGGCAGCACCTGGCCGGCGAGCTTCAGTTCGCCGAGGCCCAGCGCCCGGCCGCGCCCCTCGCCGCCGCTCCAGCCCAGATAAAATCCAACCATCTGCCAGAGCGCGTCGAGCCCGAGACAGCCCGGCATCACCGGATCGTTCTTGAAATGGCAGCAGAAGAACCAGAGGTCCGGCTTGACGTCGAGTTCGGCGCGCACCAGCCCCCTGCCGAACTCACCACCGTTTTCCGTGATCTCGCTGATGCGATCGAACATCAGCATCGGCGGCAGCGGCAATTGCGCGTTGCCCGGGCCGAACAGCTCGCCGCGGCCACAGGCCAGCAAATCCTCGTATTCGTAACCGCCGCGCCGATCCAGCATGCCGAAGTGCCTCTTCACAATCTCCGATGAGCGCCTTAGCCGAATAGACCCGTCTTTGGGTGGAAAACACGCCAATCCCGCAAGATCGGCGCAAATCCGAAGCTCGGGACACCTTGCTGCGCCAGGCGCTCGCCCATGCCGGAATCGGTCAAGCGGGTCCGCGCGCTCTCTATCATAGGCCTTAACCAACGGCAAAGCGCCGCGCCCGGCTAAATCGCCACACCGAGTTTTATTCCAGAGTCCCTCCTTAGGTTCATTCTAGTTGCGAAAAACTTGCATCTATTGATTTTTCCCCATATATTCCGCAGCGATAGTGTTGGAACTCCGAGTCCGGTGCCAGACGTGGATATGAACGACAACCGATCGTCCTTTAGCGACGAGACCACCGCGCTTTCGAATTCCCCGCAAGGGAGCCGGCCGCCGGCGATGAACGGCTGCCCTTGGCACGACGTCAACGAGATGCTGCAGGCTGCAGGGCTGCGCCCGACCCGTCAGCGCATGGCCCTGGGCTGGCTCCTGTTCGGCAAAGGCGCCCGCCATCTGACGGCGGAAATGCTGTACGAGGAGGCAACCCTCGCCAAGGTGCCGGTGTCGCTTGCCACGGTCTACAACACGCTCAACCAGCTCACCGACGCAGGCCTGCTGCGCCAGGTCTCGGTCGACGGCACCAAGACCTATTTCGACACCAATGTCAGTACGCACCACCACTTCTATCTCGAGAACAACCACGAGCTGGTCGACATTCCCGATCCGCATCTGGCGCTGACGCAGATGCCCGAAGTGCCCGAGGGTTACGAGATCGCGCGCATCGACATGGTCGTCCGACTGCGCAAGACGCGCCGAGGATAAGTGAAACATAATCGCGATACGCGTGCTTGATCCGCGTATCCATCAGTCTTCGCAAACACCTTTTTTCAAGGTGGATGGGATTGCCGGACCTTCGCATCGCCGGAGGGGATTCGGCCCCGCGGGCGGGTCAAGCCCGGCAATGACGAGAGAGTTTCAATCCACCTTTTCGTCGGCGTAGACGCCCCACAACCGCTGCTGTTCGATCCAGCCGTCAAAGCCGTTGCCGAAGATGTGGCACCAATGTGCGTCGCATTTCTTGACCTGGGCGACGACCCCGGCCTGCAGCCGCGCCACCACGTCGCTGTCCTGTTCAGCGCTCTCATGGAGCACCGCCAGCTCGTCCTTGTGCTTCATGGTGACGACCGCGGTGCGGCGTCCCGACAACAGCGAGTGATAGACCCAGCCTTCCGCGCCTTCGGAATCACGCACCCGCCGCCAGTTCTCGAATTCGGCGGTGATTTCGACCGGCAGGCCCGAGCGGGTGTAGACCCAGGCTACGTCATTGTCCTTGGTCGGGCCGGCGCGCACATTCACATGATCGGATTTCAGACTGACATAGCGCGGAATCGGCAGCCCGCTGGTCGTCGCCACCGTGTCCTTGGCCGAAACTCCGGTGCTGACCGACGCTCCGAGCAGGCCGCCCGCAAGCACCACCACGACAGAACAGAAACGTCCCCACGCCATCAACCCATCTCCCGCCGAGATCGTCGAACTCAAATGGTTGAGCTTTGCGATTCTCTTGTCTAACGCCTGACCCCCAACTGCCCGCCCCGATTGCCCCGCCTGCGATCGGCCGGGTTTTGCCGGGGTTCTTGTCTTGGCCCGGCCTTCTGCTAGAGAGGACGGAACACCGTGAACCAAGATGCGCCCGACACCCTCTGGCTGCCTCCGAAGGGCCCGTCGGGGAACCCAGGAAACGCCGGGATCAAGCGGCAATTGCAGTTTCGAACAACCGGGTTAATGAGGTCTCAACGGCCTCACGAGAGCAGGCCATGTCGGTAAAGAAAAAGCCCCTCGTCGTGGTGACGCGCAAGCTGCCGGATTCGATCGAAACCCGGATGCGTGAATTGTTCGACGCCAGGCTCAACCTGGACGATTTGCCGATGACCGCGGAACAGATTGCGGACGCCGTGCGCACCGCCGATGTGCTGGTTCCGACCGTCACCGACCTGATCAACGAGGAGCTGCTCAAGTCGCCGGACTGCAAGCTCAGAATGATCGCCAATTTCGGTAACGGCGTCGACAACATCGACGTGGTGGCCGCGCATGCGCGCGGCATCACCGTGACCAACACCCCCAAGGTTCTGACCGAAGATACCGCCGACATGACCATGGCGCTGATTCTGGCAGTGCCGCGGCGGCTGATCGAGGGCGCTTCCGTGCTGACGGAAGGCAAGGACTGGCCGGGGTGGTCGCCGACCTGGATGCTCGGCCATCGCATCGGGGGCAAACGCCTCGGCATCATCGGCATGGGACGCATCGGCCAGGCGGTGGCGCGAAGAGCCCGCGCCTTCGGCCTGCAGATCCATTACCACAATCGCCGCCCGGTCGCTCCCATCATCGCCGAAGAGCTCGGCGCCACCTATTGGGAGAGCCTCGACCAGATGCTGGCGCGGATGGACATCATCTCGGTGAACTGTCCGCACACGCCGGCGACCTTCCATTTGTTGTCCGGGCGGCGGCTGAAGCTGATCCGAAAAGACGCCTATATCGTCAACACCGCGCGTGGCGAGGTGATCGACGAGGAGACCCTGATCAAGCTGGTCGAGGCCGGCGATATCGCGGGCTGCGGACTGGATGTCTTCGAGCACGAACCTGCGATCAGTCCGAAACTGGTGCGGCTCGCCAGGGCCGGCAAGGCGACGCTGTTGCCGCATATGAGTTCTGCCACCGTCGAAGGCCGCGTCGAGATGGGCGAGAAGGTGATCATCAACATCCGCACCTTCCTCGACAACCACCGGCCGCCGGATCGTGTGTTGCCGAGCATGCTGTGACCGTTACGTCTGCTTGGCCTTTCGCCGATCCTGCTTCCGCCACTCCCCGACAAAGGCCACGAACGCGGCGAGCGACGGTGGTGGCTGGCGGCGGCTCGGATAGTACAGAAAAGGTCCCGGAAACGGCGCGCACCAATCATCGAGCACGCTGACCAGCGCGCCGGACTTGATCTCATCGCGCACGTACCCTTCAAACGTCGGCCAGAAACCGAGTCCGTCCTTGACCGCCTGCATCGCCAGGCCGAAATAGGTCGCGATCAATTGTCCCCGTGCCGCCACTTTGACGATTCGCCCGGCCTTCTCGAATTCCCAGTCCGGAATCGAACGGGTCCCGAACCGGGTGCGGATGCAGGCAAGCTCGAGCAAATCCCTCGGATGCTTCGGCCGGCCGTGCTGCGCGACATATCGCGGCGACGCCACCACGGCATAACGCTGCGGCGGACCGAGCGACACCGCGATCATGTCCTGCGCCAGGTGCTCGCCGTAGCGCACACCGGCATCGAACCCGGCATTGACGATGTCGACGAACGAGCTCTCGGCGACGATCTCGAGCTCGATCTGCGGATAGGCGCGCAGAAACGGCGCGATCATCGGCGCCAGCACCAGGTCGACCGCCGGCGGCGGCGCATTGATCCGCAACCGTCCCGACGGCAGGCCGCGCAATCCCTGCACCTGGTCGAGCGCTTCGCTGACCTCGAGCAGCGCCGGACCGACGCGGCCGAGCAGCAGCTCGCCGGCCTCGGTGAGCGCGACACTGCGGGTGGTGCGATTCAACAGGCGGACGCCGAGCCGTTCCTCCATGTCGCGCAGCCGTTGGCTGAGGCTTGAGACCGAAACGCGCTCCGCCTCGGCCGCCCGGCGGAAGTTCCGGGTGCGGGCGACGGCCACGAAGGCGTCGATATCGCGCAGGTCGAGATGCTTCATTGTTCGCCATGATGAACAAGCTATTCATGATTGTCCAGCTTATCGGCGCAATGGGAAGGCGTCATATCAGCACGGTGTTTGACGGCACGGGCATGACCCGCAGGCCCACTTCAAGGAGGACACCATGGATCACCATCAACTCGGCAAGACCGGACCCAAAGTCTCGGCCATCGGCCTCGGCTGTATGGGGATGTCGGACTTCTACGGCCCGACCGACCGCAGCGAGAGCATTGCGACCATCCATGCCGCGCTGGATGCCGGCATCACGCTGCTCGATACCGGCGATTTCTATGGCATGGGCCACAATGAACTCTTGATCCGCGAGGCGCTGGCCTCCCGCGGCCACGACAATGTCCAGATCTCAGTCAAGTTCGGCGCCCTGCGCGACCCCAACAGGGGCTGGCTCGGCTACGACAGCCGACCGGCCGCGATGAAGAATTTTCTCTGCTATTCGCTGCAGCGGCTTGGCGTCGAGACCATCGACATCTACCGCCCGGCGCGGCTCGATCCGTCGGTGCCGATCGAGGACACGATCGGCGCCATGGCCGACCTGGTGAAGGCCGGCTTCATCAGGCATATCGGGCTTTCCGAGGTCGGCTCCGACACCATTCGCCGTGCGCACGCCACCCATCCGATCTGCGACCTGCAGATCGAATATTCGCTGATCTCACGCGGCATCGAGAGCGACATCCTGAAGACCTGCCGCGCGCTCGGCATCGGCATCACCGCCTACGGTGTGCTGTCGCGCGGACTGATCAGCGGACATTGGTCGAAGGACCGTTCCAACGCGCAGGATTTTCGTCACCACAGCCCGCGCTTCCAGGCCGAGAATCTCGACGGCAACCTCGCGCTGGTCGAAAAGCTGCGCGCGATTGCCGCAGAGGTCGGAGCGACGCCGGCGCAGGTTGCGATCGCATGGGTCGCGGCACAGGGCAATGACATCGTGCCGCTGATTGGCGCCCGTCGCCGCGACCGCCTGTCGGAAGCGCTCGCCGCGCTCGATGTGACATTGACGCCCGCTTATTTGGTCGCGCTCGCAAAGGCATTTCCGCCTGGCGTCGCCGCCGGCGCGCGCTATCCCGACGCGCAGCTCGCGCATATGGACAGCGAGCGGCCGCCAACGGCGTGATGCGGTCAACGATGCCCGCTCAGATCGGCGATGACGGGACCGTCGCCGTTCAGCGGATTGGCGGGATCGCGGGCATAGCGCAGCGTCTCGAAACGCATTGCGCGGGCGTCGATCATCAACAGCCGCCCGACCAGCCCCTCGCCGAAGCCTACGATTTCGCGGATCGCCTCCAGCGCCATCATCGAGCCCAGCACGCCGGCAAGCGCGCCCATCACACCGGCCTCCGCGCAAGCGGGCACTGTGCCGGGCGGCGGCGGTTCCGGAAACAGACAACGGTAAGTCGGATTGAAAACGCCGTCGGCGTTCCTTTCGTGGGCGCGGATCGTGGTCAGCGAACCGTCGAAGGCGCCGAGCGCGGCCGTGATCAGCGGCCGGCCCGCAAGGAAGCAGGCATCGGAGACCAGGTAGCGGGTGTCGAAATTGTCGGAGCCATCGAGCACCAGCTCGTAGCCGCCGATCAGCTCCATCGCATTGTCGGCATTGAGCCAGCTCGCATGCGCGGCGAAGCGGACATGCGGATTGAGTTCGAAAATGCGCTCGGCCGCGGTATCGACCTTGCGCCGGCCAATATCGGGCGTAGCGTGAATGATCTGGCGCTGCAGATTGGACAGCGACACCACATCGTCATCGACCACGCCCAAGGTGCCGACGCCGGCGGCGGCGAGATACATCAAGGCTGGCGCGCCGAGGCCGCCGGCGCCGACCACCAGCACGGAAGCTTCCTTCAAGGCTGCCTGGCCGGGCCCACCGACGTCGCGCAACACGATGTGGCGGGCGTAGCGTTCGAGTTCGTCGGCGCTGAGCATGCGTGTTATTCCCTGCTGTTCTTGTGGGTCATTGCGCACCGACGGGCCGGACGCCGCGCGGGCGGACGGAAATGCGCTGAACCGGGGCGCGGCTGTTGTCGACCAAGCAGATGTGCTTGATTGCGGGAACTTCAACATTGCCACGTTTTCAACACGGCCAGGATTTCAATCATCTTCGGGATTTGTCATGAGATCGCGGCTCGCAGCAAGATTGACGTTGGTGGCCGGGATGGCCTGCGGCACGACCGCGCATGCGCAGCTGACGGCCCCGTCGATCGCAGGCGCCAAGCCGAAGCCGGTTGCGACCGTCGCGATCCGCCCGGCGCTGCAGACGCCCATCGATACCGCCAACGCGATGGCGCAGGCCGATCGCCTGGCGCTGCAGTCAGATCTCGCCTGGGTCGGCCAGTATAATGGCGCAATCACCGGCGATGTCAGCTCGCGCATGGTGGCCGCCATCAAGGAATATCAGAAGGCCAAGGGCGGCAAGCCGACCGGCGTGCTCAATCCGCAGGAGCGCAGCGGGCTGGCCGAGACCGCGCGGCGGCGGCAGGAGAATGTCGGCTGGAAGATGATCACCGATGCCGGCACCGGCGTCCGGCTCGGCATCCCCAGCAAGCTGGTACCCCAGCAGTCGAGCGACGCCAATGGCGCAAAATGGAGCTCGCCGAACGGCACCATCCAGGTCGTGCTGACGCGGCGCAGGGAAGCGAGCCCCACCACCGCGGCTCTCGCCGATCGCGAGAAAAAGGATCCGCCCGGGCGCCAGGTCGACTACACCGTGATCAAGCCGGATTTCTTCGTGCTGTCAGGTCTGCAGGGACTGAAGAAGTTTTACCTGCGCGGCACATTCAAGGGCGATGAAGTCCGCATTCTCACCATTCTGTATGACCAGGCCACCGAAAATACCGTCGAGCCGGTGGTGATCGCGATGTCGAGCGCCTTCAATCCGTTCCCGGCCGGCGCGCCAGCGGTGCCGCCACGCAAGAGCGTCGAATACGGCACCGGCATCGTCGTCAGCGAAGATGGCGCGATCGTCACCGATCGCGAGATCACCGATGGTTGCCTCGCGCTCACGATCGGCGGCCTCGGCAACGCCGATCGCATCGCCGAAGACAAGGATCATGGCCTCGCGCTGTTGCGCATCTACGGCGCGCGCGGCTTGAAGCCGCTCAGCCTCGCCGCCAGCGCCAAGACCGGTGTGAACATCACCGGCGTTGACATCACCGGCATCGCCGATCCGCAAAACCAGGGCGGCGGCCAGGTTGCAAGCAGCGTCAGGGCCTCTGTAACGCAAGTCGGCGGCGGCGATCTCGCGCTTTCACCAACCCCGGCGCTCGGCTTTTCCGGCGCCGCAGCACTCGACGGCGACGGCAAATTCGCCGGCATTGCCTTGTCCAAGCCCGTCGTTGTCGCGGGCACGGCTACGGCGTCGGCCGTGCTGGTGCCCCCAGAGCAGGTTGGCGAATTTCTCAGGATTAACGGCGTCTCGGCGTCGGGCGCGCCGAACGACGCCAAGGCTGATCTCAAGACCGAGATCAAGATCGATGCGACGGCGTCCACGGTCCGCGTGATCTGCGTCAGGAAGTAGCTATCTGATTGTTCCCCGCGCGATGAAGATGATCGGCGAAGGGCCCGCTACCAGACCGTTCGACTAACTCCTATTCGCTCTCGCCGGAAAACGCCGGATCGCCGTAAGGATAAAACTTCTTCAAGTCGACGTTCTCGTAGGGCAGCGCGTCGAGATGCACGGTGCCGAGGAACGGCTCGCTCGGCTCGACCAGCAGAATCGTCTTGGCAAAACCATTGTCGTGAAAGCCGCGCCGGAAATGCACGCGCGACTTGATCGCAAAGACCTTGAACGCGTCGATGTCCGCCAGCGCCTCGAGCGAATACGGCTCCATGACCTGGACCAGATAGCTACTGAGGATCAGCACGTTGTCGCGACCGAAGCCGATGCTGACCCAGAAATGGCCATGGCCTTCGCCGGCCCTGAGGACCGTGCCCTGGATACGCACCGGCATTCCTGCGGATTCATCGACCAGGCCGCCGATCTCCATGTCGAAGGCATCCCCCGGCCTGACGCCCTCGGCCCTCAGCTTCGACGTCGTCGCGGCATCGGCGATGGTTGCGATCAGGGTGTTGGAGAGATCCTGCGCGATGATCTGCCGCAGCAGCCAGGTCGCCGAGCCCGAACGGTCGCTGTGATCGGCAAGCACCACCGGGGTTTCGCCATTCGCCACCGCCTGCTTGGCCCGCGCGACGCCTTCGGCAACGCCAAAGATCCTGGTCGAGTTCACCAGCGCCTGCCGTTTGCGCCAGGCGAACGCGGCAATATCCTTGGCGACGGCTTCCGCCAGCGCCGCGTCGTTGTTGGTCAAAACCTGGATGGTCATGCCGACATCGACAACATCGGCGAAGGGAAAGCCGAAGAACACGTTGACATAGACATCCGGCTCGCGCGCTTCCCAGACCAGCGCCCGCTGCGCCAGATCCATCCAGGGCGAGGCGCCGGTCCATTGCAGCACGGTGGCCGAGATGATCGGCACCTTGATCGTGCTGTGCACGGGCTTGTAATCGCCCCTGATCGCCCGGATCAGGGTCCGCGCCGCGCGCTCGCCCTGCAGATAGCCGTCGTAATGCGGGAAATATTTGACGGTAAATCCCATGTCGGCATGCTCGAGAAAGGCGTCGTCCTCGTTGCCGTGAAGATCGAAGGTCGCGGCGATGAAGGCGCTGGCCCCGACCACTTCACGCACCCGCCGCGCCAGTTCGGCTTCGGGGCGCGGGATGCCGCGCACCGCCATCGCGCCATGGACACAGAGATAGACGCCGCGAAACGGCCTTTCCTTCTTGATCTCCGCGATCATCCGTCCGACGAAGGTCTCGAAGGCGTCTTCCGTGACCCATCCGGAACCGATCGACGTCTTCGGCCACAGCGGCGACTCGATGCCGACCAGTTCGACAGAATCGAACTCGCGCGCCATCTTCACAAACCCGCCCATGTAGTTTTTCGGATCGAACGCCAGCAGCGCTTCGCCCTTCGCCGGCGAACCCGGATAGATGAAATCGTCCCGCGCGGTGTCGTTGTTGAGAAACGTCACCGTCTCATGGGAAAAGTGCAGCACGGCAATCCGGATTAAGTCACGCAAGATGGCCTCACCTCAAGCCGAAGCGAACGCCGGCGCGGGCGAGGCCGCCGGACAATCCGATCGGCGTGCCGTCCGCGCGCCAGCAGGCCGCACCGGTGAACGAGCTGTCCTCGTGGAACTGGATGCCGTTCATGCCGCCGCCGACCGTCGCCATCCCGACCACCTGGTGCCCCATGGCGCGCAGCCGAGCCCGTACGGCTTCGGGAACGGCCTGTTCGACCTCGAGCGCGTTGCCTTCGGTCCAGACCCGCGGTGCCTCGACTGCCTCCTGCAGGCTCATGCCATGGTCGATCAGATTGATCAGCGCCTGCATGGCGCTCGGGAAGATGCGTTTGCCGCCGGGCAGCCCCAGCGCATAGACCAGCCTGTGGTCGCGCAACGCCATCATCGGCGACATCGAGGTGGTGACGCGCTTGCCCGGCGCCAGCGACAGCGCGTGACCCGGCCGTGGATCGAACAGGCTCATGTAGTTGTTCGGGATCACGCCGAGCCCGGGAACCAGAAATTTCGCGCCGAACAGATTGTTGATGGTCTGGGTGGTAGCGACCACGTTGCCGAACCCGTCCGCGGCGGTCATGTGCGTGGTGTGGGCGCTCTCGATCTGGGCTACGCCCGCGCCCCAGGCCTGCGCGCGGTCGAGATCGATGGCGCGGCGGCGCTCGCTTGCGTAATCCTTCGATGTCAATTGCTCGACCGGCACGTTGACATAGCCAGGGTCGCCGCTTGCTGCCGCGCGATCGGCAAAGGCGATCTTCAGAGCTTCGGCCAAGAGATGGATGGTCTCGGCGGTGCCGAAGCCCGAGGCCGTGATGTCAAAACCCTCCAGAATGTTCAGCATCTGCGCGATATGGACGCCGGAGGCGGCCGGCGGCGGCGGACCCATGATCTGCCAGCCACGATAATCGGCGCGGATCGGCTGGCGCTCCACGGTCCTGTACGAGGTGAGGTCCTGCTTGCCGACGAAACCGCCATGCGCCGTCATGTAGTCGACGAGCCGATCGCCGAGCGGCCCCTGGTACAGCGCAGCTTCGCCGCGCTGCGCGATATGATTCAGCGTCTCGGCATATTCGGCCTGCACGACGCGGTCGCCGGCCTTCAATGGCACGCCGTTGGGAAGAAAGATCGCCGAAATCGGCTTGTCACGCAGCATCTCCGCCGCGCTGTCGGTGATGCATTCATGCAGGTAGGGCGTCGCGGCGTAGCCGCGCGCTGCGTGCCTGATCGCCGGCTGCATGACGTCGGCAAGGCTCATGGTGCCGAACCGCTGCAGCGTCTCGCACCAGGCTATCAGAGAGCCGGGAACCGCGACCGCCCTCGGACCGGTGAGATTCTCGTCGTCGACGGTATCGAACACGTCATGCGCGGAGCCTGGCTTCGACCGGTAGGTGTCGGGCCGCACGCGCGCGGGGACCGTGCTCTGGCCGTCGATGAAACGGTGGCTGCCGTCGGCGAGGCGGACATGGGCCATGCCGCCGCCGATGATGCCGACCATCATCGGCTCGACCACGGTGAGCGTGAACAAGGTGGCGATCGCTGCATCAATGGCGTTGCCGCCGGCGGCCAGCATCTCAACACCCGCGGCCGACGCCAGCGGATGGTTGCTGACCACCATGCCGCGGCTGCCGGACGCCGGCCGCTTCTGGCAGGCGAAGGCAGTGGCCGTGCGATCCCGCCAGTTGCCCGTCATGACGATGCGCTCCCAAAAGCGGACGAGATGCCGCGGCTGATTTTCGCGGCATTTGCAGCCCGGTCAAGGTGGCGCGGGAACTCGCCAGCGCGCGTCGGCTGATCACGTTTATTTGCGCAGGGATGCTGATCAAAGGGCCCTGGCCGCAGGTCGAAAATTCCCGATCTGAACGCGCTCGTTTCGGGCCGATTTTGCGCGCGGGCAGCGATTAAGGCTTCGAAGGCGCGTCTCGGCTGTAGAGGTCGGCGCTTCGGTATTGGTACGGTATTAACATTTTAACGATTACGTTAACGATTAGGCTGCATCGTCAATCCAGTGATTCGGACGACCGCGATCCTCCTGGATTGGACAGGAACGTCCTGGGCGAGAACCGCCCGGCATCGCCAGCAGCGATGCACTCCAGTAAGGCGTATCCGCACAGCCCCATAACTATCCGAAGGAACGTCTTCGATGCATACGATCGTATTGGCCACCCAAAAAGGCGGCAGCGGCAAGAGCACGCTGGCCATCGGCCTCGCGCTCGCCGCACAACAGGCCGGCCACAATGTCCGGCTGATCGAAACCGACAAGCAGGGCACGCTGTCGAACTGGCAGAGCCGTCGCGGTCTGGTCGAACCGATCGTCGAGACGGTTTACGACGCCGGCAAGATCGAGCGCCGCCTGCAGGCCCTGGAGCGCGGTGGCGTGACGCTGAGCATCATCGACACCGGCGCCGGAATCAATGCCGCGACCACGGCGGCGATCCGCTACGGCGACCTCTGCTTGATTCCGACCCGGCCAAGTGTCGCCGACATCGAGGCCACCGCGCAGACAGTGAGCGTGGCACGCGCCTGGCGCAAGCCGTTCGCGTTCATCCTCAACCAGACGCCGATTCGCGGGGGCAATCGCGTCAACGACGCCACCACCGCACTCGACGAAGACGCGCCGCGTGATATCGCCGAGGTGCTGGCAAAGCCCTTCATCATGATGCGCAACGACCACCAGGACGCGCTCGCGGCAGGCCTCGGCGTCAGTGAATTCGCCCCTTCAGGCAAATCGGCAGAAGAGATCCGCTGTCTCTGGCACTGGGTCGAGGCCAGGCTGACCGGCGACGCCGCCGTGACCGAGGAGAGCGCTTCCGTCACCGAATTCCCAATCATGCTGATCCCGGCGCCCGCGGACAAGACCGAGCCGGCGCGGGCGCTGATCACCTGGGCAGACAGCAACGTGTCGTGGGATGCCTGCCTGTGAGTTAAACGGCCTGCCTTTCGGCACGTGGGGCACCGGAAGGCCGACGTCTCTCGATTTTCTCGGGGTTGCGTCGGTGTATTCTGAAGAGTGTTCTTGGGGCGGATGCGCCGGACGATGTCGCTAGCGAAGCGACCGTCCGGCGTTTTTTTGTCGGCACCCCCTGATCGCTCGCGCAATCGCGGCGCCCGACATGCCCGCCTTTACTTCTGGCACTTCGGACACCAGAAGGTCGAGCGCCCATTCTGGGTAAAGCGGCGGACGATGCCGTCGCAGCCGGCGCTCTGGCAATTCTCGCCTTCGCGGTCGTAGACCTGAAACGAATGCTGGAAATAGCCGAGTTCGCCCGAGGTCTGGCGATGGTCGCGCAGCGACGAGCCGCCGGCCTTGATCGCCTGATTCAGCACCGCGTGAATCGCCTCGACCAGGCGCCTGGCGTGATCGTTCGGCTCGCCCTTCCTGTTGGCCAGCGTCGACGCCATCCGCTTCGGCGCGAGATGCGCCCGAAACAGCGCCTCGCAGACATAGATGTTGCCGAGGCCGGCCACCACGCGCTGGTCGAGCAGCGCCGCCTTCAGACTGGTCTTCTTCCCGGCACAGGAGCGCGCCAGCATCGCCGCGTCGAACGCATTGCCGAGCGGTTCGGGTCCGAGCCCGCGCAGCAAGGGTTCCTGATCGAGCGCCTGCCGCGCGACGATCTTCATATATCCGAAGCGGCGCGGATCGTTGAACACGACGTCCGCGCCCGACGACATGTGAAACACGACATGGTCATGCGAACTGTCCTTGGCGCGAAGATGATGGAATGCGCCCGGCGTATCCTCCTCGCCGGGTCTTTGAATGCGAAACGAGCCGGACATGCCCAGATGCATCAAAAGCACGTCGCCCGAGCCGAGATCGGCCATCAGATATTTGGCGCGGCGGCCGAGCCCGGTCACCGTCTGGCCGCGCAGCCGGGATTCGAAATCCTTCTGAAACGGAAATCGCAGGTCCTTGCGGCGGGCTTCCGCGCTGTCGATCCGCGATCCCTCCATGACCGGCTGCAGGCCGCGCCGGACGGTCTCGACTTCAGGCAATTCGGGCATGTCGGCTCATTCACCTCACGGCCAGTTCTTCAACTTCAAGTCATTCACCTTGTGAAGGCTGTGTGATAGCCCCATTGCGCCCGGCACGCTATGCTCGGGGTAGCGGAGTAAAGTTTGATGGATCGGCAGGGGGACACCACCCGCAACACCACCCATTTCGGCTTCAAGGACGTGCCCTTGAGCGAAAAGCAGACGCTGGTGAACGACGTGTTTCACAGCGTGGCGTCGCGCTATGACCTGATGAACGACCTGATGTCGGCGGGCCTGCACCGTGCCTGGAAGGACATCATGGTCACCACCCTCAATCCGCCGCGAAACGACCGCCCCTTTGCCCTGCTCGACGTCGCCGGCGGCACCGGCGACGTGGCATTCCGCGCCGTGCAGGCCTCGGGCGCGGGCTTTCACGCCACCGTCTGCGACATCAACCCGGACATGCTCCGCGTCGGGCGCGAGCGCGCCGAAGCGCGCAGGCTCGACGACCGCGTGTCCTTTGTCGAGGGCAATGCGGAAGCGCTCGCGTTTCCCGACCGCGCGTTCGACGGCTACACCGTCGCCTTCGGCATTCGCAACGTGCCGCGGATCGATCTCGCGCTGGCGGAAGCCTTCCGCGTACTGCGACCGGGCGGTCGATTCCTCTGTCTGGAATTTTCCACCGTCGATATGCCGGGCCTGGATCGGCTTTACGATCTGTTCTCGTTCAACGTTATTCCGCCGCTCGGCCGCGCCGTCACCGGCGATGCCGAATCCTATCGTTATCTCGTGGAATCGATCCGCAAATTTCCCAGGCCCGACGCGTTCGCGGAGATGATCCGCGCCGCCGGCTTTGCCCGGGTGAGCTGGCAAAGCCTGTCCGGCGGCATCGTGGCGTTGCATTCGGGCTGGCGTCTGTGATTTCGGCATTGGTTCACATCGCGCGGCTC
>NZ_JBAURI010000247.1:0-4917 GCF_049581145.1 Bradyrhizobium sp. | reverse complement strand
TGTCATTGCTGATCGCGGCCGGCGCGCTCTACACCGACCACAAATACGTGCTGCCGTTCGCGGCGGCGGGCATGCTGTGGGGCCATTATTGGGATGCCTCGAACTGCATGACCATCCCAACCATGGTGGCGAAACCCGAATACCGGGGAACGGCGAGCGGCTTCGCCTATATGTTCGTCAAGCTGCCGTCGTTCCTGGCCATCTTCCTGTTCCCGTCGTTGTTTGCCGCGATCGGCCAGGCCAATGCGACGCTGTTCGTCGCCATTTTTCCGCTGATCGGCTTGCTCGCGGCGATCTTCATCCTGCCGGAGGTCTACGGCTATGAGCATGACTAATGGGAACGGCGGACTTCCGACGTAAGACGCAAGAGAGGCATAGCCAAACTGACCGGTCAGATTCGCCGGAATTCGGTTGAAATGAGCCAATCGGTCGCATATCTGTCATTTAACGTAGAAGAATCTTCTTCGGGAGGCGATCCATGCCCAGGCCGAGTCTGCGCGAGAAACTCGCGAGCAGTGCGGTCGACACCCTGCACGCCTTTGGCTTCAGAGGCTGTTCGATTCAGGACATCACCGAAGCTGCGGGAGTTCCGAAGGGCTCGTTCTTCAATCATTTCGACAACAAGGAAGACCTGGCGATCGACGCCTTGCGGCGCTACCTGGAAGGGACCCGGGTGGATCTGTTGTTCGAGACCGGCGTCCCGCCCCTGCAGCGGCTGAGGAATCATTTCGATTTTCTGGCCGGCCGGCTGGAAAGCTGCGGCTTCGAGCGCGGCTGCATGCTGGGACTGTTCGCCACCGAAATGGCCCAGGAATACCCGAAGATGCGGGAAGAACTTCGACTGGTGTTCGAGGCGTGGTGCGGCGCGGTCGAATCCGTGCTGCGCGACGCGCAGGCCGCGGCCGAGCTCGACCCGCGTCACGATCCCAGCCTGCTGGCGCGTTACGTGGTGAACGCCTGGGAAGGCGCCACCGTCCGGCTCAAGATCACCCAGGATCGCGGCCCGATCGACGATTTCTTCCACGTCTGCTTCAAGGTCCTGTTGAAGTAAATGTGAGCCTCTCTCCGTTGACATTTTAAGCTGACCGGTCAGATTGCGGATCGCGAGTTTTTTGCCTCCGAAGTAAGCTGACTGGTCATCTTGGATTGCGGTATTTTTATACTTCATTGATCCGAACCTTGCCGCGGGTTCAACAGAGAGAGCGCATGATGTTGAAGTTGCTTCAGAACACCGGAACGAACGGCCGCCGCCTGCCCGGTCTGATTTTGGGCGCGATGGCCCTCCTTGCGTTGATGTCGGCGATGCCGGTCGCGCCCGCATCCGCGCAGGTCCCTGCCGATATGCTCCGATTGGATCCACCCCAGCCGTCGAATGCTGGCCCGCGGGTCGCTACGGACCAGCGTGCCAAGGTACGCAGCGCCTACGCGCGCAGCCGGAGGGCGCAGGCGCACTAACGATGCTATCGATTGATCTGCGATCCTGACATCGGCGCACGTGTCGGATCGGCTCGACCGCCCCGCGTTCCCGGCGCGGGGCGACCGATGCAACCATCAAATCGGCCCCCGATTGTTCTTCCCGGTTCTTCCCAACGCTACCTCCGGAAAAGGTCTGTGACCGCCTTTATCGTAGAGCCAGTCCATCCTTGATTCGCGCCTTGTTCCATGAGGCTGTTGATCAGCACGGCGCGACTTTGCAGGCTCAACCGTCTGATCGCAATGTCAGCGACGCGATTCGCCAAATACTGAAATTTCAGTAGCGGGAATCGATCCGCGGCGCTGCAAATGCGCTGCATGTCGGCCCACACTTCCAGCATCTCCGCTATGATCGCGTGCGGTTTCTTCGATTGGGCCACGAGGTGGCGATAGCGGCTCTCGTACAAATCGACGAGCTCGGCGTGACACGGCCCGAACGACGCTTTGGCATATTCCACGGCAGCATCGAACCGCTTGATACCCAGATTAAGATTGCCCAGCGCGATGCTGATGATTGCACGATTCCTCAATACCATCATTCGGGCTTTGGGCGGAACGCTGCGCGCGTCTCCGGAAATGGACCAGGCCTCCTGCAGCATGCTGTCAGCCGCATTGAGCTGCCCATCCATGATCAGCGCATTCGAAAGACAGGCGCGTGATTCGACCCGAAGACGGGGATCACTCGCGAGCTCGACACCCATTTTCAGGGCTTTGAGCGCCGACGCGAACACTGGCCGCTTGTTGGCCTGAAAGTCCTCCAGCAAAGCGTTGCCGAGATTGATGTAGAGCTGATCGACGAGAGGACCGCCCGGACCAGCCGCGTCAATGCCGGCCTGATAGGCATCCGCCGCCGATTCATATTGCTGCATATGAAACAGGCAGCGCCCCCTGACGTTGAAAAGCTCGGGACGATAACGCTCTGGAAATCCGGCATGCTGCAGGATCTCCGCGGCAAACCTCGCCCCGGATTGATAGCTGGCCCCCTCCACATAACTGATTGCACGCAGGCTCGCGAATTGCCCAAGCCTCGTTGGTTCAAGCCTGTCGACAAAGGGAACGATCAACGTTGTCAGTTTGAACCAGTCCAATGTCGTGAAGCTGCTATGCCAAATCTCGTCGACGGCGTCGTTGGGATCGACTTGCCCATCTTCAAGGCGACGAGTTAGATCATCCAGAACCAGCTTTCCGACTTGCTGCATCCATTTTTTGACCGAGCTGTCGGATTCATCCCGCCAGAAGTCCTCAGACATATGAAGCAGCGTCTCGCGAACCTGACCGGGCTTCCGGCGCCAGGCGCGTTCGATCAACTCGAACTGCTCCGGCTCGGTGCGGAACGGACTGCGGATTTCGTTCAGCAGCAAGGCTTCGCCCACGAGATCCGGGCGAACCGCATCAACCATCAGGGGCTCGGTGCGCCGACCGGTACGTCGAACAGATGGCAAGGCCTCCGCCAGGACGGTCAGGATCTTCTCTTCCGCCACGGCGTCCTGGCTCGCAATCATCCGCTCCTCGCGGATCATCCGTTTCAGCTCAGCGAGATCGCAACCGCCTTGAAGAGTGACGCAAGCCACGAGGTGGATCGCGAACTCTTCGCTGACAGCATAGCCCGATGCTATCCTCTTGACCCGCAATGCCTCCGAAACGGCTATGCTCTTCGCGAGATCGTTCGTTGCAAGTGAAGCGGCAAGCTCGGCACTCTCCATCACGGCAACGATGCCGGCCATGATGAGGTACAATGGTTCGGTCGACTCGGATTTCTCCACCACTCTGCTCAAGGAGGCCGGATCAGTTGCGGGCATCTCGCGCGCCTTGGCGCCGTCACGAAATTTCGCAACCGCCTGGATAACCTGCTTCAGCAGCCGAAGCCGATCATCTGGCGAGTTGATGCCGGACAAGTCGACCGGAACTTTCGGCGACAACAACCGCTCCGGACTTGATTCACGGGCCCCCGCAGTCCGGAACAGCCCCTTCCACCAGCCGACCTCCGGGTCTGCTTCGCGCTCAAGCAGGAGTAGCCGCAGCCTTGGGCCGTGAGAGTTTGGCGCGCGGCGACACAATCCTTGCAACCAGGATCCCAATGAGTGCGCGCACGCGCCGACATCATCCACCACGACCAAGGTCGGCTCCAGCCATTTCCAGGTCTTGCACTCCTGTGACTCGGTGAACCGTTTGAGCTCGTCATGGGAGACGAAGCCGCTCACCCACCGACTTCCCAGGCCATCGCCGCCTTGACCGGCCTCCTGGCATAACTCGATGGCCAATCGCGTCTTCCCGGTGCCGGCGCCTCCCGTCAGGCACCTCACGGACACGTTCGCTGGCTCGGATAGCCACGCTTTCAGGGCTGCGATATCCGCGGTGCGGCCGACCATCTGCGTTGCGCGCAAGTCGGTTCTCAGAAATTCAAACTCATTCCTCGGTTGGTCGTCGATGCTGTCCAGGTGAACTTGGTCCAGCGTGAGACCGCCCCGCCCGCCGACCAATGTCGTGGTTCGATAATCGCGGCTGGTCGCGATCTGTTCATCATTGATGAACCTGTCGTAAGGGGCGATCAGCTGAACCCGCTGCAGGATGGCTGGATCGACGGCAAACAGGAAGCGATCGGGACCGTGGGCACGCGCTGCGTCGACGGCGGCCTCGAAAGGCAGAGTTCCAGCATCCGCCCTGCCGGGCGCTGAAGCGGAGCCGCCGGATCGCTCGGTCCTGGCGAAGCCGGTGCATTCCACGGGAAGATAGTGAGCGCTGTTTTCCGCAATCAACCCGGCGAACACATCGGCGCTGCGGAGCACCCCGGTCATGACCCAGTCGCCGTCGCGCTGAATGCGCGCGCGGCTGTCAGGTGAGCGTGGATCGTCCAACAATGAGACGGCAACGAACGCGTGTCCCTCGACGACGACAACGAGCGGCAACAATTCATGACCGAGGCAGGCGCCGGCGAACAGCACGGCGAGGTCGAGGCACGTGGCGTTGCCGCCATCGAAGATGGCCTGGGGATCGCGTATCCTTTGCGGGCCCTCCGCAGGCGCCCACGCTTCCCGGGAATAGTGCAGGCCGCGCTCCGAGAGCGACTCGTAGATGGCGCGCACGACCTCGGCGCGCTGCCCAGCCGAAATTGCATCATCGCGAACGATCGATGTCGGGAGCCCTTCCGCGACATCAGGCACAACGTATCGGCTCAAGGTCGAAGGATCGTTCATGCTCCAAAGCGGCCACGCCACGGCGTTCACCAATCCTTGGAGGCGACTTCGAACACATCGTGCACCGGCGTCGCGACCAGAAAGCCATCCTTTGCCTGCGCTGTGACACGGTATCGACCGGGATCGAGCTTGCCGATCTCCAATGTTGCGCCGCCTTCCCTGCTTCTGATGGCGAAATCCTGCTTCGCTGTTTGATGGGTAACGCCCTCGATGGTGACCAGCAATTCGTCGCGTTCACTGCGGTCCTTGA
>NZ_JBAURI010000246.1:0-14806 GCF_049581145.1 Bradyrhizobium sp. | reverse complement strand
GGCGAAGACCGCCTGGAACATCACGAACAGCAATAGCAGCAGGATCAGCAATCCGCCGACGGGGTGCAGCACCACGGCGTCGATTCGCGCGGTCCAGGTGTCAGGGCGCGACGGCAGGCTGACGGTTGTGGCGATGATGCGATCGGCCTCGCGCTGGGTTGCGCGCAGTTCGGCGACCGACAGCGGCTGCCAGAGATTTTGCCGGTCGGATGACGGGGTCTCAGCCAGGATCTGGTCGGTCAGGCGCAACAGGTCGGCGGTGCCGCCTCTGCGCACGGCGATCGAGGTGACGACCGGTACCCCGAGCGCTTCCGAAAGCTGCGGCACGTCGACGCTGACGCCGCGACGGGTCGCGATATCGAACATGTTGAGCACCAGCGCCAACGGCCGGCCGGTGCTCTTGAGCTCGAGCAACAGGCGGATCGTCAGCCTGAGATTCGTGGAATCGGCGACGCAGAGCACGAGATCGGGCAGTGCCTCGCCCTTGGCGCGGCCCAGCACGGTGTCGCGCGTGATCTCTTCGTCCGGGCTGCGGCCACGCAGCGAATAGGTGCCGGGCAGGTCGATCAACGAGACCTGCCGCCCGCTGGGAGTGACGAAGGACCCTTCCTTGCGTTCGACCGTGACGCCCGGATAGTTCGCGACCTTCTGCCGGCTGCCCGTGAGCGCGTTGAACAGCGACGTCTTGCCGCTGTTCGGCGTACCCACCAGGGCGAGGTGCACTAAAGGAGCTTCCATTGGCTTTGCGGTCCGCGCATCTCAGGCGACGATGATGGCCATGGCCTCGCGCCGTCGAACGGCAATCGTGACATTGTCCACCCGGACCGCGATCGGATCGCGCCCGACGATACCCTCATGCAACACCGTGACGGTGGCGCCTTCGACGAAGCCGAGCTCGATCAGACGGCTTTCCAATTCGACGTCCGGCAGCGCGGAGTTCGCTTTGCCGACGGCCAGATGCTGGATTACGCCGCAAAAGCCGCGCCGCGCTGTTCCGAGCGGCAAATGCAGTCGATTTTCGCTTTGTTCGGTCATCACCTGTATTTTCAACGGCGGGCTCGCAGGTCAAGCGCGGTGATCGGCATGCTGTCGCACCTTAGAGCGATTGTAAGAAGCCTTGCTGCCAGCAAGATTAGGCCACGAGACGCTCCGCCATTTGACGGCGATCAAGCCGCGTCAAATTCTCGACCGGCGCTGGGTCATTCCGGTTCGGCAGCGCCGCCAGGCCGCGGGGATTGGTACGGGGTCATACCGGCGGCTGGATCGCCGCTGGAACACGGAGGAGCCACGCACGATCCTTCTTTCGGTCAGGTTTACGCCACGGGCGAGCTGTTTCGCGCCCGCCTAACCACGTGCTGACCTGGAACTGCTATGGGCTGTGGCAGATCGAATAGGGCAATTGCGACTAGGCGATGTGTCATTCGAGCCTGATCGCTGCGATCTGCGGCACCGAAGCCCTGGAGCAGCCTCCGGGCACGGCCCTCGTCTACTACCAGGCCATTTCTCGCCGCCCGCACGGGCGCTTGCTGCGGCGCTGCGGCAACCGCCGGGGCCGGGCTTGTCGATCGGCAACGGGCGTCGCGGAATCCAAGGCGCCCGCTTCCTTGCGAAAGCGGGCGCCTGCCGGAGTTCGTGCCTTAGGCTTGCCTTAGGCTGGCGGCTTTTGCTCGGCCGCGGCGCCGGTGGAGCGGTTCTTGAAGTAATCGAGCACGAACAGCCGGATCGCCGAGGACAGGTTGCCCTGCTGGCGGTTGCTGTCGATCTCGCCCACCAGCTCAGACAAGGTCATGTTGCGGAGTCCGGAGATCTCCTTCATGCCGTTCCAGAAGGCCTCTTCGAGGCTGACGCTGGTCTTGTGACCCGCAACCACGATCGAGCGTTTGACGACGGGCGATTTCATGATGCCCCTCCGTCGTCGATCCGCTGCTGGTCGAGCACCGCGCTCGCGCGCTTCTCATGTTGGCCGTCGGCAGCGTGGTCTGATCTGGTCTTGAAGTGATCGAGCACGAACAGCCGGATCGCCGAGGACAGGTTGCCCTGCTGGCGGCTGCTGTCGATTCCGCCCACCAGCTCCGACAACGTCATGTTGCGCAGTCCGGAGATCTCCTTCATGCCGTTCCAGAACGCCTCTTCGAGGCTGACGCTGGTCTTGTGACCCGCGACGACGATCGAACGTTTGACGACGGGCGATTTCATGATGCCCCTCCATCGTCGATTCTGTGCTGGTCGAGCACGGTGCTCGCGCGCTCCTCACGTTGCTGGTCGGCAGCGCGCTCTGATTTGGTTCGGCCGAACCGCGCACGGTTGGCCTCGGCATGCTTCGTGGACAGCTCGCGCTCGAGACGCTTCTTGAAGCGCTTCAGGTTGACCACGTCCCCCATAGTCACCCCCATCAACACGCACCAACAACTGCGACAGGAAATCTCGAGTGGCGCACTGTACGGGAACGCGCGCTCGCCGGCTCGGTCGTCATTCTATAATGTCCTCACTAATCGTCTCGCCAGCATCAAAGAATATTTCGCTCTGCGAAAACAGAAAATCTTCTTAACCCCACCACCGATTCAGTTTGTCTCGGCCATCGGGAGTTCCAGCTCTATAGCTATATCCGCGTACCGTAACTACCCGTAGTAACCCGGGGGCTACTATTCAGGGTGAATCATTCGGGCCGGCTGCACGAACTCATCGAACTCGGAAGCTGATACAAACCCGAGCCGCACGGCTTCTTCCTTCAATGTAGTTCCATGGGAATGCGCCGCCTTCGCCACCTTTGCGGCGTTGTCGTAGCCGATCTTGGGCGCAAGTGCGGTGACCAGCATCAACGAGCGTTCCATCTGCTCCCGGATGCGCTGTTCGTCGGCCCGAATCCCCTTGATGCAATGTGCAGTGAAGGAGCGGGACGCATCCGCCAGCAATTGGATGGAGTTCATCATCCCAAAAGCCAGCAACGGCTTGTAGACGTTGAGTTCGAAATGTCCCTGGCTGCCGCCGACGGTGATCGCCGTTTGATGGCCGAACACCTGGCAGCAGACCATCGTCATGGCCTCGCACTGCGTCGGGTTGACCTTGCCCGGCATGATCGAGGAACCCGGTTCGTTCTCGGGCAGGATCAGCTCTCCCAGTCCGGAACGCGGACCCGATCCCAACAGGCGGATATCGTTGGCGATCTTGAACAGACCGGTGGCCACCGAATTGATGGCGCCGTGCGCAAACACATAGGCGTCATGGGACGCCAGCGCCTCGAATTTGTTGGCGGCGCTGGTGAAGGGCAGGGCGGTGATCGCCGCGACATGCCTGGCGAAAGCTTCGGCGAATCCCGCTTTCGCATTCAGGCCGGTCCCGACGGCCGTACCGCCCTGCGCCAGGGGGAAGAGCTCGCCGAGCGCCATCCTGAGCCGCGCAATGCCGCTCTCGACCTGCGCGCCATAGCCGGAAAATTCCTGACCAAGCGTCAGCGGCGTCGCGTCCTGGGTATGGGTGCGGCCGATCTTGATGATGTTGGCGAAGTCCTGCTGTTTCTCGCGCAATGCGTGCAGCAACTCGGACAAAGCCGGGATCAGGTCGGACGTGATCCGCGTCGCGGCGGCGATATGCATGGCAGTCGGGAACGAGTCGTTCGACGACTGGCTCAAATTGACATGGTCGTTGGGATGAACGGGCGCCTTGGCGCCGAGCGCGGCTCCGAGCAGTTCGTTGGCGCGATTGGCGATCACCTCGTTGACGTTCATGTTGGTCTGCGTGCCCGACCCGGTCTGCCAGACGACCAGCGGGAAATGTTCGTCGAGCTTGCCGTCGATCACTTCGCGGGCCGCCTGGACGATGGCGCCGCTCAGCCGTTCGTCGAGCAGGCCAAGCGCGCGGTTGGTCAGCGCTGCGGCCAGCTTGACGATGCCGAGCGCGTGGATGATCGCAATCGGCATCCGGTCCTGGCCGATGCGAAAATTCTGCCGGCTGCGCTCGGTCTGCGCGCCCCAGTAACGGTCCGCCGGGACCTCGATCGGCCCAAAACTGTCGGTTTCGGTGCGGCTCGTCTTGTCAGTCTCAGCCATGACACGTCCACTCGTCCGGTGAACCGCGTCCGTGCCGGTTCACGCGGGTCCTTGCGATTGCAGCGTGCCGTCCAAATGCGTCACTCTGCTCATGTTTCCGGACCGTGGCCGCAGGAGAGCTATTTCTTGCGGAAACGATCCAGCCGCACGACTTCGGCGCCGTCGCCGGATTTTGGCGGTTCCTCGGTTGTCTCGGCAGCCGGCGGCGTTGCTGAAGCAGCGGCAAGTGCCGACGCGGCTGGGGTTGCCGGGAGATTTTTCGCTGCCGTTTCCGCCGCGCCTTCGGACGGCTCGAACTGCAGACCGAACTGCACGGAGGGATCGAAAAAATTCTTGATGGCACTGAACGGGACCACCAGGCGCTCGGGAATGCCGCCGAACGACAGGCCGACCTCGAAGCGATCGTCGGTCACGACCAGGTCCCAGAACTGATGCTGCAGGATGATCGTCATCTCTTCGGGGTATTGCGCCAATAGCCGCGGCGAGAGCTTCACGCCTTCGGCGGACGACACGAAGGTGATGAAGAAATGATGCTCGCCGGGCAGGCCGTGCGCGGCGGCATCGCTCAACACCTGCCGCAGCACGCCGCGGAGCGCGTCGCGTGCCAGTACGTCGTATCGGATATGATCGGTCGCCATTGCAAGTCCTGTCGGGGTCGGTCTCGTGGTATGGCCCTCATGGCCTGCCGGTCAACCAGCTGCAACGCCGGCTGCCCGACTCGCGCCTGACGTCCCATGCTACTCCGGCTGGGCCGCGAGGTCAGCACACGTTATCGATCGCGGCAAGGTCGGTGGAAGCTGCAGCAGAATGGCCCGCAAACAGGCCAATGACCAAATGAAGTGGAGGCTTCTGTTGCCAGGTGCCTCCGGACCCCGCCTAACGGAGCTTAACCCGTTAGGACTTCAAGATGGTTTTTCGGACTGCGTTACGCAGCCAGAGCAACCGGAGCAAAGTTGTCGTTGGCAACTATTGCATTAGCCCGATAACGGCGGAACAATACCGGGAAAAAACACGCCCTTTACGCCCTCGTCGATCCTGTTTCGCCCCCGCCGAAACCCGCCCATGGACAAACGGGCGGGCTTGGGTGGAGGCGCCGGGTACTGCCCCCGGGTCCGAATGGTTTATTGCGACGGCAATTTATTTCCATAGCCGGCGAACCGGCAACGCCAATATAGGGCGCAAAGGTTGAGAAAGACAGGCCCTCGATCGGGGCATTTTCTCCCGGCAAAGCTCCGGCGCAGGGCAGCAACGCGCCAAATTGGGTTGGCCTTGGCCGAACGGCCGTTTTAGATATGGCCTCATGCCCCCGGATTCGCCCCCGGCCGCTCTTGCAGCGCCGGAACTCCCGACATCGCCCCAGCCCGGCGTCGTGGCGCTGTTTTTCGCGTTCGCGCGGATGTCGCTGGCCGGCTTCGGCGGGGTTCTGGCGTTCGCCCGGCGCGGCATCGTCGAGCAGCATCGCTGGATGACCGCCGACGAGTTCAACGAAACCTTCGCGCTGTGCCATTTCCTGCCCGGCCCGAACATCGTCAACCTTTCGGTCGTGTTCGGATCACGCTTTCGCGGCATTCCCGGCGGCATCGCGGCCTTTGCCGGGCTGGTCGGGCCGCCCACGGTGCTGATGACGATTCTGGCGGCGTTATATGCCCGCTATGGTGATATCGACGCCTTGCGGCGTGTTCTGGCCGGCGTCTCCTGTGGCGCTGTCGGACTTTTGCTCTCGGTCGTCTTCAAGATGATGATGCCGTTGATCAAAAGGCGTGATGCGACGGGCTTTGTGCTTCTGGTTGCAGTCTTCGCGGCCGTCGGGCTCATGCGGCTGCCGCTGCAGCTGGTTCTCTTGGTGGCCGCCCCGATCAGCATCTTCATTGCATTCGTGATGCGGCGGCGGGCTTCGGCATGAACGGGGACGAAAATCCGGTATGGACCCTGATCTGGACCTTCGGCCTGATGTCGCTGTTCGCGGTGGGGGGCGCCAATGCCGCCATACCGGAAATGCACCGCATCGCCGTCGATGTCCGGCATTGGATGACGGATCAGGAATTTGCCGACGTCTACGCGATCTCGCAGTTGTCGCCGGGGCCGAACGTCCTGATCGTGACCCTGATCGGCTACACCGTCGCCGGCCTTGGCGGCGCGCTGGCCGCGACGCTCGCCATGTGCGTGCCGACCGCCGCGCTGGCCTATTGTGTCAGCCGGGTGCTGGCGCGCTCCAGCAAGTCGCGCTGGCCCGCCATCATCCAGGCCGCGCTGGTGCCGCTATCGATCGGATTGATGGCGGCCAGCGCACTGGTCGTCGCGGAGGCCGCCGACCGGACCTGGGTCGCGATCTTCGCAACGCTGGCAGCGGCCGTGCTTGCCGCCAGGACCCGGCTCAATCCGCTGTGGATTCTGCTCGCGGGCGGCTGTCTGGGGCTTGCCGGGCTGATCTGAACCAGCAACGAACGGCGGACCGCGGGTTCCAGCTCTGGTCGCCGTCTCGTCTCATGCTCATTTTTCCGGGTATAATTGCGCGCGGAGGCCGAATCGGCGCTGTCGCCCGGCGCCCGGCCCCTAAAATACGTCATCCCCTCGAAGGCACCATCGCTGCCATGAACCAGTATCACGACCTGCTCGAACGGATTCTCGCCGATGGCGCGGAGAAGCGTGATCGCACCGGCACCGGCACGCTGTCGATCTTCGGTCACCAGATGCGCTTCAATCTCGCGGCCGGGTTTCCAATGCTGACGACGAAACGCCTGCCCCTGAAGGCGATCGTGCATGAACTGCTGTGGTTTCTGGCCGGCGATACCAACGTCAGGTACCTGCGGGACAACGGCGTCACCATCTGGGACGAATGGGCCGACGCCAATGGCGATCTCGGCCCGGTCTACGGATCGCAATGGCGATCCTGGCCGGCGCCGGACGGGCGCCGCATCGATCAGATCGCAGACGTCGTCGCCATGATCAGGCGTAACCCGGATTCGCGCCGCCTGATCGTCTCGGCCTGGAATCCGGCCGAAATCGACAGGATGGCGCTGCCGCCGTGCCATTGCCTGTTCCAGTTCTACGTCGCAAACGGCAAATTGTCCTGCCAGCTCTATCAGCGCTCGGCCGACGTCTTCCTTGGCGTACCCTTCAACATCGCCTCCTACGCCCTGCTCACGATGATGGTCGCGCAGGTCACGGGATTGCAGGCCGGCGACTTCGTGCACAGTTTCGGCGACGCGCACCTTTACTTGAACCATCTCGAACAGGCGCGCCTGCAGTTGACCCGGCCGCCGCGGCCACTGCCGGTGATGAAGATCAATCCCGCGGTGAAGGACATCTTCGCCTTCCGCTATGAGGATTTCGTGCTCGAAGGCTACGACCCGCATCCGCACATCAAGGCCCAAGTCGCTGTATGAAGGTCGCTGTATGAAGGTCGCTGTATGAAGGTCGCGGTGTGAGCGTTTAAATGTCCCTTGCCATCTCGCGCGCGCGTCCTGACCAGATCGGACTGATCCTGTCGCTGATCCGCGAACTCGCCGAGTACGAACAACTCAGCCATGAGGTCGAGGCGACCGAAGCGATGATCAGCGCGGCGCTGTTCGGCGAGCATCCGCTGCTGTTCTGCGAGATCGCGGCATGGCGCGGCGAGCCTGCGGGCTTCGCCGTCTGGTTCCTCAATTTTTCCACCTTCAGCGGCCGGCACGGCATCTATCTGGAAGATCTGTTCGTGCGCCCGGCTTTTCGCGGCAAGGGCATCGGCAAGGCGCTGCTGTCTCATCTGGCGAAGACCTGCATCGACAATGGCTGGTCGCGCCTGCAATGGTCGGTGCTCGACTGGAACGAGCCGTCGATCGCGTTCTACAAATCGCTTGGCGCGGCCTTGATGGAGGAGTGGACATTGTGCCGGGTCAATGGCGCGGCGCTGGCGGCGCTCGCGAAGAGGGCACCCTGATGGAGATCGTCCTCATCGCGGCCGCCGCCGATAACGGCGTGATCGGTGCGCAGGGCGGAATTCCCTGGCGGCTGAACAGCGACATGCAGCGCTTCAAGGCGATGACGATCGGTCGGCCGGTGGTGATGGGCCGCAAGACCTTCGCCTCGCTGAAGCGGCCGCTTGCCGGACGTACCAACATCGTGCTGACGCGCGATGCCGATTTTCGCGCTCCCGGTGCAGTGGTGACGAACCGGCTGGCTGACGCCCGCGCCGTGGCCACAGGCGATGCGCTGCGGCGTTCGGTCGCCGAGATTGCCGTGATCGGCGGCGCCGACATCTATGCGCAATGGATCGATACCGCCGACCGTATCGAGCTGACCGAAGTTCATGCGCGGCCCGAAGGCGACACGCACTTCCCGCCGATCGATACCGCAGTTTGGGAAGAGGCCGCCCGCCTGCCGCATCCGGCCGGTCCAGACGACGGCGCGGCGTTTTCCTATGTGACCTATCGCCGGCGAAAGTTGCATTAACCGCGTTCGACGATCCTTTCATTGACAATTGATGGTTCGGGCATAGCTGCTGGCGCGAGTGCCGCCGGTTTGGAGCTCCCGCACCGGCTGCAGCTTTTCCTTAATAAAGAGCGTCAGATCGAAAAGCGGCGCCAAAATCATGGTATTGCCGGTGCCTTCTGGCTTCCGAGGCGCCGTCAGGGGTACCGTGATGGTTGACGAACGCAGGCAAGCGGGGGCACCAGGAAGCGTGCGTTGTAAGGGCCGGGGGCGTCCCTTATAAAGCCTGCCGGTAGTGCGGGGCTCGGCGTCTTTGCCTTGGGTCCACGCGAAGGAGAGTATCGATGCCGTGGAAAAATCAGGGCGGTGGCCCATGGGGCTCGGGTCCGCGAGGGCCGTGGGGCTCCGGCCCGCAACCGGTCGGGCCAAGGCCGCCCGACCTTGAGGACTTGCTGCGTCGCGGCCAGGACCGGCTGCAGCAGCTGCTTCCCGGCGGCTATTTCTCCGGCCTCGGCATCGCGCTGATCGTGGTGGGCGCCATCGCGATCTGGCTCGCTTCCGGCTTCTACCGCGTGCAGTCGGAAGAACTCGGCATCGTGCTGCGCTTCGGCAAATATGTCGGTGATGCGCAGCCCGGGCTGAACTATCACCTGCCCTATCCGATCGAGACCGTGCTGCTGCCGAAGGCGCTGCGCGTCAACACCATCTCCATCGGCATGACGCTGATCGACGATCCGACCCGGCGCGGCCGTACCATGCGCGACGTGCCGGAAGAGAGCCTGATGCTCACTGGCGACGAGAACATCGTCGATGTCGATTTCACCGTGCTGTGGCGCATCAAGCCGAAGGGCGTCGCCGACTATCTCTTCAATATCCAGAACCCGGAAGGCACCGTGAAGGCGGTCGCGGAAAGCGCGATGCGCGAGGTCGTCGGCAAATCCGACATTCAGCCGATCCTGACCGGGGCGCGGACCACCACCGAGCAGAGCGTGCAGGAATTGATGCAGAAGACGCTCGATAATTACGGCTCGGGAATCCAGGTTACCCAGGTTCAGATGCAGAAGGTCGACCCGCCCGCGCAGGTGATCGACTCGTTCCGCGACGTGCAGGCGGCGCGCGCCGATCTCGAGCGGCTGCAGAACGAGGCGCAGACTTATGCCAACCGCGTGGTGCCCGACGCCAAGGGGCGCGCCGCGCAGATCATCCAGGCGGCCGAAGGTTACAAGCAGCAGGCGGTCGCCGAGGCCGTCGGTCAGAGCGCGCGCTTCCTGAAGGTCTATGAGGAATACAAGAAGGCGCCCGACGTGACACGCGAACGCATCTACCTCGAAACCATGGAGCGCGTTCTCGGCGGCTCGGAGAAGCTGGTCTATGACGGCGGTGCGGGGCAGGCCGGTGTCCTGCCCTATCTGCCGCTGAACGAACTGACGCCAAAGCGTCCGCCCGCGACCACCGGCCAGAGTGCGCCGCAAAGCGGAGGCACGCGATGAGATCCCCCGTCACAGGCATCGTTGCCCTGATCTTGTTGTTTTTCGTCGCGATCGTCGCCTACAGCTCGGTCTTCACCGTGGACATGACCGAGCAGGCGCTGGTGGTGCGGCTCGGCGAGCCATATCCCCCGATCACCGATCCGGGCCTGCACTTCAAGGCGCCCTTCATCGATACCGTGATCCCGATCGACAAGCGCATCCTTGATCTCGAAAATCCCTCGCAGGAAGTGATCGCCTCCGACCAGAAGCGTCTGGTGGTCGATGCGTTTGCCCGCTACCGCATCAAGAACGCGCTGAAATTCTATCAGAGTGTCGGCACCATCCAGGCCGCCAACCTGCAATTGACCACGCTGCTCAATGCCTCGCTGCGGCGCGTGCTTGGCGAGGTCACCTTCATCCAGGTGGTGCGCGACGAGCGCGAGGCGCTGATGGGGCGGATCCGCGATCAGCTCGACACCGAAGCCGGCGGTTACGGTATACAGGTGGTCGACGTCAGGATCCGCCGCGCCGATCTGCCGGAGCAGAACAGCCAGGCGGTCTACCAGCGCATGCAGACCGAGCGGCAGCGCGAGGCCGCCGAGTTCCGCGCGCAGGGCGGGCAGAAGGCGCAGGAAATCCGCTCCAATGCCGATCGCGAGGCCACCGTGATCGTCGCCGAAGCCAACTCGCAGAGCGAGCAGATCCGGGGCGTCGGCGATGCCGAGCGCAACCGGCTGTTCGCCGAGGCCTACGGCAAGGACCCCGACTTCTTTGCCTTCTACCGCTCGATGACCGCCTACGAGACCGGGTTGAAGAGCGCCGATACCCGCTTCCTGCTGCGGCCCGACTCCAACTTCTTCCGTTACTTCAGTAATCCATCAGGCAAGCAAGCCGCGTCGTCCGACGCCGCATCGGCAGCGCCCGCCGCGCCGCCGACTGCGACTGCGGCTCCGACAGCGGCGCCGAAGCCTTGAGCGCCCCGCCTGCCAAGCCTTGACGTGACCAAGGCTTGACGTGACCGAGTGTTGACCGGACGAAGCAAAGGGTTTGCTTCGCCCGGTCAAATCAATGAAAACTGCCGATTCAACAAGATCAAACGGGGGGTTCCAATACGATGAGGTCCATTGCCTTCGCCGACTTCCTCATCGGTTTGGGAATCCTGTTCGTGCTCGAAGGCTTGATGTTCGCGGCAAGTCCAACCTGGATGCGCCGGGCGATGAAGAGCGCGCTGGCGACGCCGGACAACATCCTGCGCGCGGTCGGCATCGGGTCGGCGGTCGTGGGTTTGATCCTGATATGGGCGGTGCGCCGCCCGATCTGAAGCCTGATGTGGAACGGCACGCGCTCCGGGCCACGAGTCGTGAGTTTTCGGGAGGGCCATGCTCCAGCGAGGGCGGTTGCATCCACGCGATCGTGAGCGGCTAGCGTCGGGTTTTTGCCGCATTATCAGCCTTTATGGTGGTTGAACCCGACAGCGAGAAAGCCTTGCGCCGCAACCCGGTTCGGGCGCAGTGTGGACGCCGAATTTCGTCCTGTCGTGGGTTGGCCCAAGGTGTCGTCTTTTAGGTTTGCCTCTGGGTTTTGCCTTTGTACTTTGCCCGGATATTTTCTTGGAGAGAAGCTGATATGACCGCTGCGACACTCGCCCCGAGCCATCGCCTGCGCTCCATGCTGGCCGCGATCTGTGTTGGCGCTGCAGCCTCGTCGTTCGCCTCGGCGCCGGCATTCGCGCGCGGGCCGGAAGGCATTGCCGACGTCGCCGAGAAGGTGATCGACGCGGTGGTCAACATCTCGACCTCGCAGACCATCGAGGCCAAGAACGACGTCCACGGCACGATGCCGCAGCTGCCGCCGGGCTCGCCGTTCGAGGAGTTTTTCGACGATTTCTTCAAGAACCACAGGGGCGGCAAGGGCGGCCCCGATTTCCAGCCGCGCAAGACCAACTCGCTCGGCTCGGGCTTCATCATCGATCCGTCCGGCATCGTCGTGACCAACAACCACGTCATCGCCGACGCCGACGAGATCAACATCATCATGAACGACGGCACCAAGATCAAGGCGGACGTCGTCGGCGTCGACAAGAAGACCGATCTGGCCGTGTTGAAGTTCAAGCCGCCGCGGCCGCTGACCGCGGTGAAGTTCGGCGATTCCGACAAGCTCAGGCTGGGCGACTGGGTGATCGCAATCGGCAATCCCTTCAGCCTGGGCGGCACGGTGACGGCCGGAATCGTCTCGGCAAAGAACCGCGACATCTCCTCCGGTCCCTATGACAGCTATATCCAGACCGACGCGGCGATCAATCGCGGCAACTCGGGCGGCCCGCTGTTCAACCTCGATGGCGACGTGATCGGCGTCAACACGCTGATCATCTCGCCCTCCGGCGGCTCGATCGGCATCGGCTTCGCAGTGCCCTCGAAGACGGTGGCGAGCGTGGTCGATCAGCTCCGGCAGTTCGGCGAACTGCGTCGCGGCTGGCTCGGCGTGCGCATCCAGACCGTCACCGACGAAATCGCCGACAGCCTCAACATCAAGCCGGCGCGCGGCGCGCTGATCGCCGGTGTCGACGACAAGGGGCCGGCCAAGCCCGCCGGCATCGAGCCCGGCGACGTCGTCATCAAGTTCGACGACAAGGACATCAAGGAGCCGAAGGATCTGTCGCGCGTGGTGGCCGACACCGCCGTCGGCAAGGAAGTCGACGTCGTCGTCATCCGCAAGGGCCAGGAGGAGACCCACAAGGTCACGCTCGGCCGGCTGGAGGATGACGACAAGGCGCAGCCGGCCTCCGTGAAGAGCAAGGACGATCAGGCCGACAAGCCGGTGACGCAGAAGGCGCTCGGGCTCGATCTCGCCGCACTGAGCAAGGACCTGCGCGGCAAGTACAAGATCAAGGACAGCGTCAAGGGCGTTCTCATCACCGGTGTCGATGGCACCTCGGACGCCGCCGATAAGCGGCTGTCCGCCGGTGACGTCATCGTCGAGGTGGCGCAGGAGGCGGTCTCCAACGCCGCCGACATCAAGAAGCGGGTCGACCAGTTGAAGAAGGACGGCAAGAAGTCGGTGCTGCTGCTCGTCTCCAACGGCGACGGCGAACTGCGCTTCGTGGCGCTGAGCGTGCAGTAAGAGAGGGCGGTCAACGCCGCGCTGCGGGCATGGTGCCGGCCGAAACGCCGGGATCGATCGATGGTTTGTGGTCCTGTACCTGCTAGCGTAGAGTTCGTTCGGGTTCGGTCCGGCGCCCCCCATGTCAGTGCCGTGTACCGGCGGGTATGCCGATCCATTGTAACAGTTGGGCGGTGGCGCCGGATCGAGGCCGGCGAATACCTGTCCCGTCGGCACATCCTCGTAAGGCGGCGCATTTTGCGCGTCGTAGAGCCAGCCCAGAAGGTTGTCGAACGAGCCGTTCTCCAGCATCGGCAAGACAATCGACGCGGCGAACCGGCGATTTTCAATCCGCCCTCATGCCGCCGTGACAAACTCCTCGCGCCGATAGCCCTGCGCATATAACAGCGCGGTGAGGTCGCCGTGGTCGATTCGGGCTGCGGCGGCGGCCGAGACCGCGGGCTTGGCGTGATAGGCGACGCCGAGGCCCGCATGCTGGATCATGCCGAGGTCGTTGGCGCCGTCGCCAACCACCAGCGAGTCGATGTCGTCGAGATCGAAGCTTTCGACGAGTTCGATCAGGGTCGCGAGCTTCTTCTCGCGGCCGAGGATGGGCTCGCGGACTTCGCCGGTGAACTTGCCGTCGGCGACCACGAGTTCGTTGGCGCGGTTTTCCTGAAAGCCGAGTCTCGCCGCGATCGCGTTGGTGAATAGCGTGAAGCCGCCCGAGATCAGACAGGTATAGGCGCCATGCGTGCGCATGGTCATGACGAGTTCGCGGCCGCCCGGTGTCGGCGTGATGCGCTTGGCCAGCACCTCGTCGACCACGCCGACCGACATGTCCTTCAACAGCGCGACGCGCGCGCGCAGCGCCGGCTCGAATGCGATCTCCCCGCGCATCGCGCGCTCGGTGATCCCGGCAACATGGGCCTTCAATCCCGCAAAATCGGCGAGTTCGTCGATGCATTCCTGGCCGATCATGGTTGAATCCATGTCGGCGAGAAAAAGCTTCTTGCGCCGGAAGGCACGAGGCTGCACCACGATGTCGATCGGCAGGTCGCCGCGGACCTCGCGCAGCCGCGCCTCGATGGCGTGGACATCGATCGTCTCGGCTGGACCCGGCTGTTCGAAGGGGATATCGACCGCGACCTCGTTGAACAGCCATTGCGCAGGACCCGGCGAGGGCAGCACGGCGCGCGCTCCGTCGACCACGGTCGAATCGAGCGCAGGGTTGGCGGGGTTGCAGATCAGCGTGGCGACCAGAGACATAGGCTTATTCGGGATTCGGCTTATTCGGGGTTCATTCGAGGTGATTTCGTTGATGCAAAGCGAGGCCGTGCTTATCGCAGGGCCGACCGCCAGCGGCAAGTCGGCGCTCGCGCTGGAACTGGCGCAGGCCGCGGGCGGGGTAATCATCAATGCTGATTCCATGCAGGTCTATCGCGACCTCCGTATCCTCACCGCGCGGCCGACGCCCGAGGAAGAGGCCCGCATTCCGCACCGGCTCTACGGACATGTCGACGCGTCGGTGAATTACTCGGCCGGCGCCTGGGTCGGCGATGCCTCTGCGGTGTTTGCCGAGACGCGGGCCGCAGGCCGTCTGCCGATCTTCGTTGGCGGCACCGGGCTCTATTTCAAAGCGCTGACCCGCGGGCTGTCCGCGGTGCCGCCGATCCCTGCCGCGATCCGCGACGCGGTTCGGGCCCGACTCGAATGCGATCTCCCCGCGCATCGCGCGCTCGGTGATCCCGGCAACATGGGCCTTCAATCCCGCAAAAT
>NZ_JBAURI010000245.1:0-14144 GCF_049581145.1 Bradyrhizobium sp. | reverse complement strand
TCGCAGGTCGGACGCGAGGAGATCTGCTCGATCAGCAGACGGTCCTTTTCGCCGGCGGGAATCGACAGCCCGATCGGCTTGAGGAAGCTCTCCGGCGTCAGGTTCAGCTTCTTCCATTGCGCCAGGATGTCCGGCGGCAAATCCTGCACGCCATCATAGAAGCCGGGAATGGTGATGTGGCCGTTGTCGTCGAACAGGCCGCCGAGAATTTTGGTCAGCACCCGGATCGGATTCTGCGCGCCGCCGCCGAACACGCCGGAATGCAGATCGCGGTTGGCGGCCTTGATCCTGACCTCCTCGTAGAGCAGTCCGCGCAGCGACGTGGTGATTGCCGGCGTGTTGGGGTCCCACATGCCGGTGTCGCAGACCAGCGCGTAGTCGGCGGCGAATTCGGATTTGTTGGCTTCCAGAAACGGCACGAAATTTTTCGAGCCAACCTCCTCCTCGCCCTCGATCAGGATCGTGATTTCGAGCGGCAGTGAGCCGGTCACCGTCTTCCAGGCCCGGCAGGCCTCGACGAAGGTCATGAGCTGGCCCTTGTCGTCCTCGGCGCCGCGCGCGACGATGATTTTTCGTCCATCGGCGTGGTCGGTCACAACCGGCTCGAACGGCGGACGGTGCCAGAGATCCAACGGATCGACCGGTTGCACGTCGTAATGGCCATAGAACAGCACGTGCGGGCGCGACGGGCCCTTGCCGTTGCTCTTGATGCCTTTGCTTTTGGCCACGATCGCGGGATGGCCGGCGGTCGGCCGGACCTCGGTGGCAAAGCCCAAGCTCGCGATATCCCTGGCGAGATGGTCTGCGGCCGCCTTGCAGTCCTGCGCAAACGCGGGCTCCGCCGAGATCGACTTGATCCGCAGCAGCGCAAACAGCCGCTCCAGGCTGTTGTCGAAATCGGCATCGATCCGGTCGAGGACCGGCTGAAGCTGCGACACGTCGGACATAGGCGGCATTCCTTCTCTGCGGCGTTTTGACCAGCAGGTTGCAGCCTAGCGCTGCCGGAGCCAATGAGCCATACAGCTTCGCGTCATCCGGCTTGTCGTCATCCCCGGCGCAGCAATCCGCCCAGCGTTCCTCGTACGATGGAACGGCCGATCGAACCACCGAGCGAGCCGCCCACCGACCTGCCCACATCGGCGGCCGCCCCGCCCACCACCTTGTCGGTGAGCGAGCGGGCGATATTGCGCGCGATCAACTGGCCGGTCGACAGCCGGCCATGCGTGACATTGGTGCCGAAAATCGAGGCCGCGATCGCCCCGATCTGCCCCAGCATTCCACCGCCGCTTGCCGGGCCCTGGCCACCGTTCGCGCTCGCGGCCGTACCGGCGATGCGCTTCTGCAGCATCTCGTAGGCGGACTCGGCATCGATCGCGGTGTCGTATTTGCCCTTTACCGGGCTCGCATCGATGATCGCCTTGCGCTCCTCCGGCGTGATCGGCCCGATCCGCGCCGACGGCGGCCGGACCAGGATGCGCTCGACGACCGCGGGGACGCCGTTGCCTTCCAGGAACGACACCAGCGCCTCGCCTTTGCCGAGCTCCGAGATGACCTTGGCCGTGTCGAGCTTCGGGTTCGGTCGGAAGGTTTGCGCGGCGGCAGCGACCGCCTTCTGGTCGCGCGGCGTGTAGGCCCGCAGCGCGTGCTGCATGCGATTGCCGAGCTGGCCGAGCACCCGGTCCGGCACATCGATCGGATTCTGGGTGACCAAATAGACGCCGACGCCCTTGGAGCGGATCAGCCGCACCACCTGCTCGATCTTGTCCAGCAGCGGCTTCGGCGCATCGTTGAACAACAGATGCGCCTCGTCGAAGAAGAACACGAGTTTCGGCTTCGGCGGATCGCCGACCTCCGGCAGCTCCTCGAACAGCTCCGACAACATCCAGAGCAGGAAGGTGGCGTAGAGCCGCGGGCTCTGCATCAGTTTGTCGGCGACCAGGATATTGACCATGCCTCTTCCATCGCGGTCGGTGCGCATGAAATCCTTCAGTGCGAGCGCCGGCTCGCCGAAGAATTTCTCGCCGCCCTGGTTTTCCAGCACCAGCAACTGACGCTGAATCGTTCCAACCGTCGCCCGCGTGACATTGCCGAACCCTTGCGCGGCCTTTCTGATCGGCGCCAGCGGATCAACCTTGCCATCGGCCGGCTTCTTGCTGGCGTCGGGAACGATCGCGTCGAGCAGCGCGCGCAGATCCTTCATGTCGATCAGCGTCAGACCGTTATCGTCGGCGACGCGGAAGGCGACGTTGAGCACACCCTCCTGCACGTCGTTCAGATCAAGCATGCGCGCCAGCAAGAGCGGTCCCATTTCGGTGACCGTTGCGCGCACGGGATGGCCCTGCTCGCCGAATACATCCCAGAATATCGTGGAAAACTGATCGGGTTCGAACGACAGGCCGATGTCGGCGGCCCGCTTCAGGATAAAGTCCTTGCCCTCGCCGACTTCGGAGATGCCGGAAAGATCACCCTTGATGTCGGCCGCGAACACGGGAACGCCGGCACGCGCAAATCCTTCCGCCATGACCTGCAGCGAGACGGTTTTTCCGGTTCCTGTCGCGCCGGTGACGAGGCCATGGTGATTGCCGAGAGCGAGCGTCAGCCACGCAGGCTCTTCACCCTTGCCGATCAATATCTTCTCGGCGGTATCCGCCATGGTGTTGTCGGATATTGCCATCGCACCTCGCCTCACTGCGCCCGCTTCGGGCTTCGACGTGATCCTATCGCATCCTGCGATGCGGTTTAAGCCGGTCATCGGACCCGCGCTGACCCTGATTGCCGCGTGAATAGACCGACTTGCCGCACGTTTGTTCCTGACGAAACCACAGTGAATAGTTTTATCGCAACTGACGTGCACCCGATCTCACATTTGCTCTTGCATTGCTGCAACACTCGATGAGCGATCGAAGGCGAATCGCACGTTGGAACATCGTGATCGCTTGTATTTCGTTTGGCGGAAGCTCAAGATGATTTTTCTGAGCGAGACCCGGGACGGGACGGGTTGGGGGCTGAGACGATATGGACGAGTTGATCAGGCGGCTGGCGACAAAAGCCGGCATCGATGATGCCGTCGCCGAGAAGACCATCGGTATCATCCTGGGCTTTCTCCGCAGCGAGGGTCCCTCCGACAAAGTTCAGGCCCTGATCGACAAGATTCCGGGGGCAGAGGCTGCGATCGAGGCGTCAGCCCGTGGCGGTGGCCTCACCAGGCTCATGGGCGGCGGCCTGATGGCGGTCGGCACCAGGCTGATGGGGCTCGGTCTCGGCATATCAGACATTCAGACCATCGCTCGTGAACTTTTCCGGTTCGGCCGAGACGCAATTGGAGCGGACCGGATGGGCGAAATTATCGCGGAGACGCCGGGACTGAGCCAATTCGCCTAAAGCACCTTATCCCGAAAGCACCTTATCAAAGCACCTTCCTGACATTGAGTATCATGACATATCCGATCTCCGAGATTGAAGGTATGACAGCCTTCTGTGCTTCCAAACTCAAATCACTTGGCATCCGCACCACCGACGCTCTCCTCGAAGCCGCCAGCACCGTGAAGGGACGCAAAGCGCTTGCGGCGAGAACCGGCATCGGCGAGCAGCAATTGCTGGAATGGGCGAACGTCGCCGACTACATGCGGATTCCGGGCGTGGGCAAGGCCAAGGTCTGCCTGATGCGCGCCGCCGGCGTCACCACGGTGCGCGAGTTGGCGCATCGCAATCCGGCGCGCCTGGCGCAGAATATCAAGGAAGTGAACACCAGGCGCAAGCTGGTGCGGGTGCTACCCTCGGAAAAGTCCGTCGAGCAGCTGATCGCGCAGGCGCGCAAGCTGGATCCCAAGATCACTTATTAGTCAGCGCAAATCGCGTATCGGCCAGCCATCCGAACGATCTCCGGTCTTGCGCTCCCTTGACTTCGATCAGGCAACCGCGCACATCGGCCGCATGATGGCGATTTCGGGACCCGCATTGGCGCGCGCGCCGGAACTGCATCCGCTGCTGCGAAAACTCGTAGCGGGGGCGATTCCGGCCGTGATGGGCGTCGTCAATGTCACGCCGGATTCGTTTTCGGATGGCGGGAAGTTTCTCGCGCCCGAGAACGCGCTGGCGCAGGCGCGGCGCCTGATCGCTGAAGGCGCCGATATCATCGATGTCGGCGCGGAATCCACCCGTCCCTATGGCAGCGCGGCGCCGGTCTCGGCCGAACAGGAGATTGAGCGGCTGCGGCCGGTGCTCGCAGACCTCATCGCGCTGGGCATTCCCGTCTCCATCGACAGCATGAAATCCTCCGTCACCGCCTTCGCTCTCGATGCGGGCGCCGTGATATCCAACGACGTCTGGGGCCTGCTGCGCGATCCCGGCATGGCGAAACTGGTGGCGGCGCGCGATTGCCCCGTCATCATCATGCACAACCGTGACAGCGCTGATCCTTCCATCGATGTCATGCAGGACATCGCAGCCTTCTTCGCACGCGCGCTCGACGTCGCTGCAAAAGCCGCTATTCCCAGCGGCAATATCGTGCTCGACCCCGGCATCGGCTTCGGCAAGACGCATGCGCAGAGCATGATCGCGCTGGCGCGGCTGGATGAGTTGCAAAGCTTCGGCCTGCCGCTTCTGGTCGGCGCCTCGCGCAAGCGCTTCATCGCCTCGGTGAGCCCGGCGGAGCCGCAACAGCGGCTCGGCGGTTCGATCGCCGCGCACCTGGTCGCCTCCCAACACGGGGCGCGGATCATCCGCACCCACGACGTCGCGGATACCGTGCAGGCGCTGCGAGTTGCCCAAGCCATCGAGGACGCGAGCGAAGAAGCGATCGAGGGAAAACGATGACCGATACGATCTTCATCAAAGGCCTCGTCGTGCATGCCCGCCATGGCGTGATGGACCATGAGACCGAGGTCGGACAGCGCTTCGTGATCGACCTCGAATTGTTCGCGGACCTCGCTGACCCCTCGCGCACCGATCGCCTTGCCGACACGGTCTCCTATTCCAACGTCGTCGCGACCGCGACCGCGGCATTCAAGACCACCAACTACAAGCTCCTGGAGCGCGCGGCGGGCGCGGTGGCCGACGCGATCCTCGCGGCGTTTCCGCGCATCCGCGCCGTCAAGGTCACCGTGCACAAGCCGCATGCGCCGATCGCCGCGATCTTCGAGGACGTCGGCGTAGTCCTGACCCGCAACCGCTCCTCGCCATCGCATGGCTAGCGCCCTGATCGCGCTCGGCGGCAATGTCGGTGATGTCCGGGCGACATTTCGCCGGGCGATCGGCGAGATCTGCCACAGCGCGCAGGCGATGCTTAAGGCGCGATCGTCCGACTATGCGACGCCGCCCTGGGGCGACGAGCAGCAGGCGCGTTTCATCAATGCCTGTATCGAAATCGAGACCAGCCTCGACCCGCACGCGCTGTTGGCGGAGCTGCAGCGGATCGAACAAAGCTTCGGCCGCGACCGGCAGAAGGAACGGCACTGGGGTCCGCGCACCCTGGACCTCGATTTGATCGCCTATGACGACATTGCGCTGCGGACGCCGGACCTGACGCTGCCGCACCCTCGCCTGTTCGAGCGGGCCTTTGTGCTGGTGCCGCTGGCAGAAATCGCGCCCGACCGCGAGGTGGCGGGACGCCGCATTCGCGAAGCACTCGCAAGGCTGTCGACCGAAGGCATCGAGCGGTTGCCGGATAGGGCCTGAGAGGTTGAAAACAACCGTTTGGCTTGGCTGCCGCGACGTGGCAATTTCCCGGCAAATCTCCAAGGAAGCGCCCGGGAGCGCCCTGCCGAATGACATCCGAGACCGACGACCTGCGGCTGGCCGCTGAATTTCCCCAGGCCAGCCAAGACGACTGGCGCAAGCTCGTCGACGGCGTCCTGAAGGGCGCGCCGTTCGAGAAGCTCTTCGGCAAGACCTTCGACGGCCTCAAAATCGAGCCGATCTATCCCAGAGCCAAGGGCGCGGCGCCGGTCGCCGGCCGCGCCGCTGCCAGGCAGTGGCAGGTCATGCAGCGGATCGATCATGTCGATCCGGCGAAGGCCAATGCCCAGGCGCTGGAAGATCTCGAGAACGGCGCGACCGGGCTTGAGATCGAATTCGCCCAGGGGCCGCGTTCGCACGGTTTCGGGCTCCCTGACGCATCGGTCGACACCCTGAGGCGGGCATTCGACCGGATCGTGTTCGATGCGGGAATTTCGATTGCGCTCAATCCCGTGTTCTGGTGCGCCGACGCTGGCGCGGGCCTCGCCGGCCTGATCGAGGAACGCGGTCTCGACCCCGCGACACTCGACATCCGTTTCAACTATCAGCCGCTGTCGATGGTCGCAGCCTGCGGCATGGCGCCGAATACACGGCAGGAGATCGTGCAGGCCTTCACCAAGGCAATCGCCGAACTGATGCGGCGCGGCTTCAGGGGACCGCTGGCGCTTTCTGACGGGTGTCCGGTACATGATGCCGGTGGCTCCGAAGCGCAGGAGCTGGCGTTTGTGCTCGCGGTCGGCGTCGCCTATCTGCGTGCGCTGGAGGCCACCGGCATCGTGCTCGACCAGGCCCGCTCCGCACTCTCGTTCCGGCTCGTCGCCGACGCCGATCAGTTCCTGACCATCGCCAAATTCCGCGCGCTGCGGCTGTTGTGGGCGCGCGTCGAGGCGGCCTGCGGCCTCGCGCCAAAACCGGTCTTCATCGCCGCCGAGACCGCCTGGCGCATGCTGACCCAGCGCGATCCTGACGTGAACATGCTGCGCGCCACCATGGCGACGTTTGCCGCAGGCCTTGCCGGCGCCAACGCCATCACGGTGCTGCCGCATACGCTGGCGCTTGGGCTGCCGGACGCCTTCGCGCGGCGCGTGGCGCGCAACACGCAGCTCATTCTGCTCGAGGAGTCCAACCTGGCAAAGGTCTCCGATCCGGCGGCCGGCTCCGGCGGCATCGAAGCCCTGACGCGAGAGCTTTGCGAAGCGGCGTGGGCGCAGTTTCAGGAGATCGAAAAGGCCGGCGGCGCGTTCGCAGCGCTCGAGCAAAACCTGATCCAGCAAAAGGTGGCGACAACGCGCGGGATGCGCGAACAAAACATCGCACGGCGCAAGGAAGTGCTGATCGGCGCGACCGAGTTCCCAAATCTGTACGAGGCCAAGGTCGCCGTACTGGAGACGAAGCCGGTCGCGCCCGTACCCCTCGAGGCCAAGTTCAGCTTCGACGCGCTAGCGCCGATACGGCTTGCGGAACCATTCGAGCGCCTGCGCAACCGCTCGGACGAAATCCTCAGGGCCAAGGGGAAACGCCCGCGGGTGTTCCTCGCCAATATCGGCACGCCTGCCGACTTCACCGCCCGCGCCGGCTTTGCCCGGAGCTTGTTCGAGAGCGGCGGCATCGAGGCGGTCGATAGCGCCGGATTCTCCGAGGCAGGCGCGCTGGCCGCTGCCTGCACAAGTTCCGGCGCGGCGCTGGTCTGCCTGTGCTCGTCCGACAGAGTCTATGCGGCGCAGGCGGTCGAGGCGGCCCAGGCCCTACAAGCCGCCGGCGCAAGGCATATCTATCTGGCTGGGCGCCCCGGCGAGCAGGAGGCCGCGCTCCGGCAGGCCGGCGTCAGCGAGTTCGTGTTCGCCGGCGGTGACGCGCTGTCCCTGCTGCAACAGGCCTATGAACTGATGGAGTAAGCATGACCGGCGAGACCAGGTCCGTTCTGACCGGCGGCTGCCAATGCGGCGCGATCCGCTTCGCGCTGAAGGCAGCCCCGGTCAAGGTCAGCATCTGCCATTGCCGGATGTGCCAGAAAGCCTCCGGCGCGCCATTCGCCGCCTTCGCCGAGATCGAGACGGACGATTTCACCTGGACTCGCGGAAAGCCTGCGTCGTTCCGCTCCTCCTCGATCGCCGAGCGCGACTTCTGCGCCGCGTGCGGCACGCCCCTGAGCTTTCGCCGTATCGACGGCCCCCGGATCGAGATCATGACCGGCAGTTTCGACCGGCCCGACCGGGTCAGCCCGATCAGGCAATATGGCACCGAATCCCGGCTCGGCTGGGTGGTCGGGATCGCCAACCTGCCGAGCCAGACCACGCTGCAGAACTATGGTGCGGAAAAGCTCAACGGCATCGTCAGCCACCAGCATCCCGACCATGATTAGCGGTCATTCTGATGACTTACCGGGCGCTCGGACCGTGCTAGGATTGGGCCATGCTATGGTTCCTATTCGTTTTGTTTTTCGCCGAGGCATTGTTGCATGTTGCCTTACCCGCATGGCGGCGCGACGCCACGCCTTCACGGCAAGGTCCAGATGATCGGAAAAAACAATTCGACGATCCGGTCTATAAGCGAAACGTGAAGACCCTGATCGAGCGCAGCCGGCAATTCGAGATCGAGCGCAATCGCAAATTCGAGACCAAGCCATGAGCCAGATACCGAACTTCGCCGATATCGCCTTCAAACCGACCGCCGTCGCGGGCCCCGCCGGCAACGCCGAACCCTGGCTGACGCCCGAAGGCATCCCGGTCAAACCGAGCTACACCGACGCCGATCTCGACGGCCTCGATTTCCTCGACACCTGGCCGGGCATCGCGCCCTATCTGCGTGGCCCCTACCCGACCATGTATGTCAACCAGCCCTGGACCGTCAGGCAATATGCCGGCTTCTCCACGGCGGAGGATTCCAACGCGTTCTATCGCCGCAACCTCGCCGCGGGGCAGAAGGGTCTCTCGGTCGCCTTCGACCTCGCCACCCATCGCGGCTATGATTCCGACCACCCGCGCGTTTCCGGCGACGTCGGCATGGCCGGCGTTGCGATCGATTCAATCTACGACATGCGGACGCTGTTCGCCGGCATTCCGCTCGACCAGATGAGCGTCTCGATGACCATGAACGGCGCGGTGCTGCCGATTCTCGCGCTGTTCGTGGTCGCGGCCGAGGAACAGGGCGTCCCACCGGAAAAACTCTCGGGCACCATTCAGAACGACATTCTGAAAGAGTTCATGGTGCGCAACACCTACATCTATCCGCCGTTGCCCTCGATGCGGATCATCTCGGACATCTTCTCCTACACCTCGCAAAAGATGCCGAAATTCAATTCGATCTCGATTTCCGGCTATCATATGCAGGAAGCTGGCGCGACCCAGGATCTCGAGCTCGCCTATACGCTCGCCGACGGCGTCGAATATCTGCGCGCCGGCTTGGCCGCCGGACTCGACGTCGACCGTTTCGCGCCGCGGCTGTCATTCTTCTGGGCGATCGGCATGAACTTCTTCATGGAAGTCGCCAAGATGCGCGCCGCGCGGCTGTTGTGGGCGAAACTGCTGAAACCCTTCAACCCCAAGGACCCGCGCTCGCTGTCGCTCCGCACGCATTGCCAGACCTCGGGCTGGTCATTGACGGCGCAGGACGTCTACAACAACGTGGTGCGGACCACGATCGAGGCGATGGCGGCGACCCAGGGCCACACCCAGTCGCTGCACACCAACGCGCTCGATGAAGCCCTGGCGCTGCCGACCGATTTCTCCGCGCGCATCGCCCGCAACACGCAATTGTTCCTGCAGCAGGAAAGCGGCACCACCCGCATCATCGATCCCTGGGGCGGCTCTTATTATGTCGAGCGGCTGACCCGCGATCTCGCCGCCAAGGCCTGGCGCCATATCCGGGAGGTCGAGGAACTCGGCGGTATGGCGAAGGCCATCGAGGCCGGCGTGCCGAAGCTGCGCATCGAGGAAGCTTCCGCCAAGACGCAGGCGCGGATCGACGCCGGCAAGCAGGCCGTGATCGGCGTCAACAAATACAAGCCGCTGGCGGAAGCGCCGATCGAGGTGCTGAAGGTCGACAATTCAAACGTGAGGCGGCTGCAGATCGATAAGCTCAAGCGGCTCAGGCAGGAACGCAGCCAGAAGGACGTCGACGCGGCCCTGGCCGCGCTGACCCGCTCGGCGGGCGAAGGCAACGGCAATCTTCTGGCGCTCGCCATCGACGCCGCGCGCGCGAAGGCGACGGTCGGCGAAATTTCGGACGCGATGGAAAAGGTGTTCGGCCGGCACCGCGCCGAGATCAAGTCCATCACCGGCGTCTACAAGCGGGAGGCGTCCTCCATGTCCAATCGGGTCGAGAAGGTGCAGGCGCTGATCGATGCATTCGAGGAAGCCGAGGGCCGCAGGCCGCGCATCCTCATCGCCAAGATCGGCCAGGACGGCCACGACCGTGGCCAGAAGGTGATCGCGTCCGCCTTCGCCGATATCGGCTTTGACGTCGATATCGGGCCGTTGTTCGCGACCGCCGACGAAGCCGCGCGCCAGGCCGTCGAGAACGACGTCCATATCCTGGGCGTATCGTCGCTCGCCGCCGCCCACCTCACCGCGGTGCCGGAGCTGAAGGCTGCGCTGAAGAAGCATGGCCGCGAGGACATCATGATCATCGTCGGCGGCGTGGTGCCGCCGCAGGATTATGAAGCACTCTACGCAGCCGGGGCCGAGGCGATCTTCCCGCCCGGCACCGTCATCGCGGATGCCGCCGAAGAGCTGATCCGCAAGCTCAACGCCAGGCTCGGCCATAGCGAGGCGGCGGAATAGTTGATAAACTGGGACGTATTCGAGGTCCGCTTTAGCGTGCTATCTCGAGATCATCTGTGAAGCGGCGCGACAACTGACCGATGATGTCAAACGGGACGCGCCGGATATCCCTTGGCCAAAGATGGTCGATTCCCGGCAACGTGCTGCGGCACGCCTAACGTGCAAAAAACGTCAAAAGTGTCTTTTAAGTTGCACAAGACGACTTGCCAATTCTGCAATCTGAAGGTATCATATTACAATTATTTTGTCCGCACGCGAAGAAGCCAGCAACTTTGCAGCGAAGCTGAGTGCATCATCAATGAAAGTTGTGACGCAATATTTCGACAATCTTAGTGGGTTCACGGACTCCGCCAACGTGGCTTGGCATCAGGTCAATCCGAAAACGCTTGGCCAACAGCAACAAGACGTCACCAAATGAGCTCGACCAATCGGAACGAACCCCGCTTTGGACATGCGGACGTTCAGCGCGAAACGTTTTCCACCTATCTGGCCAAGCAATTCATCGCCAAGAAGGGCTTCGAGCCGGCAAGCATTCCCGAGGTTCAGGAATTCGCCGCGCCCGGCAATATCGTGCTGACCTACATGGATGGATATGCACTCACGATCCTGTGCATCGTCGATCGAGAGACCGACGCGAAGGCGGCTTTCAAGCCAAGCATTGACCAGGTGCTAAGGATCGGTGAGGCCTGTCTGAAATACACCGGCAAGGTCAATCGGGCGAAGCTGCCGGTTTCCATCGGCGTCATTGAAGTCGGTCCCACTTCCTTCGCGCAGACGCAACGGCTGGAGCTTCTGAAGCGATCCTCCCTTTTCGCAAAGGTCATACCGTTCGCCATGACCGCCGATACTGTGTTGGGTGAGGTCTGGAGCAGCAACGCGAACTGGCTCACCAAGGGCTCTTATACCGGGTTCATTGAAAAGCTTCTCGCGGAGCCGCGTCAATCCGATGCCGACTTGACCCCGCCGATTCTTGCAATCGCGGAGCCTTCCTTTCCGCTCGTCACGACGGCGCTTCTGGCGCTGCTCACCTGCGTATTTGCCGCCGAGGTCATCTACGGCATCGGTCCGTGGACCGGTTTGCTCGAACCGACGGTCGACACCTTGGCGGCGTTCGGCGGGCTGGTGCCAAATCTCGTGCTGGATTTCGGCGAATGGTATCGATTGTTGTCCGCCCCCTTCCTGCACGCAGACGCCGGTCATCTGGTCATGAACGGGATTGCCTTGTACCTCGCAGGCCGGATACTCGAAAACCTCGTCGGGCGCGCGTGGTTCGGCGCCATCTATGCCGTCGGCGCGCTGGGCGGGTCGTTGTTGTCGCTCGCGCTCACTCCCGCATCGGTCGTTTCGGTTGGCGCGTCCGGCGCGATCATGGCGCTGTTCGCCGCGATGCTGGTCACCAGCGTGCATTATCCACCCGGGCCGATTCGCGCGGGCCTGCAAATGAACGCGATGTATGTTCTGATCCCCTCGCTATTGCCGCTCGCGGGCGCTATCAATGGCCATCAGGTCGACTATGCCAGCCATTTCGGCGGCGCGATTGCCGGCGGCACGATCGGTTTCGCCATGCTGGCGGTCTGGCCGCAAACGGAAGCTTGGCCGGGATATCGCAGGGTCGCTGCGGCGATTTCAATCGCGGAACTGGCATTGCTGGCCTATCCCGCCATCGCCATCCCAGAAGATTATCAGACCATGACTTTTTCGACCCAGCTCATTCCCGCAGCCGAGCTTCCGCAGACCAACGACGAGATGAAAGCCCGCGCCACCGGCCTGATCGCGCGCTATCCCCACGACCCGCGCCCCCGCCTGCTGCTGGCAGCCGACCTTTTGGATTCAAATGATTTCGCAGGCGCGGCGCGACAAGCGCGCGCCGGCCTCTCGGAGGAGAAGCTCTGGCGCAAGATCTTGACGACCGACGTGGCCGATGGCTTGCGCGTCATGCTGGCCATCGCCCTGAGCCAGGACCATCGCGACGAGGCGCCGGCCGCCGCTCGTGACGCATGCGCCGCGGTCAAGGATGGCCCGATGCGACAATGGCTGGACGACCAGAAATTATGCGGAACGTGAGACGCGCAGCCTGCGCCGTCGACACCGTGTCGAACGGATGGTCGAGTACGGCGCCGCAATAGTTTTGCATCATCACGGCTCCGGAATGGAGGTGGGGTTGGTCCGGTTGCGTGGAACGCAAGCGGGACCATTGCAACGGCCGTCCGGCCAGCGCCCGATTCCTGCTTGGGGCATCAAGGGGACAGCGAGGGTTTGCCGCCCTCGCCTGCATCGCGCGGCTGTTGTAAACCAAGCCATGACCCCGCCCAAAAGCGCCTCGCCCAGGAACGCCGTTCCCGACATCGCTGCCTTGAAGGCCGAACTGCGCGTGCGCAACCGCGCCGCGCTGGCGCGCGCGATCACGCTGATCGAGAGCCGGCGGGCCGATCATCAGGCCGCCGCGCGCGATCTGGTGCAGGCGCTGCTGCCGCATACCGGCCGTGCGATCCGCGTCGGCATCACCGGCTCGCCCGGCGTCGGTAAATCCACCACCATCGACGCGCTCGGCATGTTCCTGATCGAACGCGGCCACAAGGTCGCGGTGCTTGCGGTCGATCCGTCATCCGCCCGCACGGGGGGCTCGATCCTCGGCGACAAGACCCGGATGGCGCGGCTTGCGGTCTCCGAGTCCGCTTATATCCGACCCTCGCCCGCCTCGGGCACGCTGGGCGGCGTGGCGGCGAAGACACGCGAGGCCATGCTGCTTTGCGAGGCAGCGGGCTTCGACGTGATCCTGGTCGAGACGGTCGGCATCGGCCAATCCGAGACCGCGGTCTGCGACATGACCGATTTCTTCCTGGCCCTGATGCTGCCGGGCGCCGGCGACGAGTTGCAGGGTATCAAGAAGGGCCTGGTCGAGCTCGCCGACATGATCGCGATCAACAAGGCCGATGGCGACAACGTCAAGCGCGCCAACCATGCCGCCGCCGATTATCGCAGCGCGCTGCATATTCTCGCGCCCCGCTCGGCGCATTGGCAGCCGCCGGTCATGACCTATTCGGCGTTGACCGGGGCCGGCATCGCCGAGCTCTGGCAGACGATCGTCGATCATCGGAGCGCGATGGAGGCCTCGGGTGATTTCGCCGCGCGCCGGCGCGAGCAGCAGGTGAAGTGGATGTGGTCGATGCTGGAGCAGCGCATGCTGGCCCGGCTGCGCGCCGATGCCGGGGTTCGCGGCAAGGTGAAGAAGATCGAGGCCGAAGTCGCCGACGGCCGCGTCACGCCGGCGATCGCGGCCGAACAGATCGTGGAGCTCTTGAAGTGAGGGACAAACTTCCCATCCTCATCACCGGTTTCGGTCCGTTTCCCGGTGCGCCCTTCAATCCGACGATGCCGCTGGTGCAGCGGCTGACGCAGCTGCGCCGGCCCGCTTTCGACGACGTCGACCTGATCGGCCACATCTTCCACGTCAGCTACGCGACCGTCGACCGGGAATTGCCCGAACTGATCGCAAAAATTCGCCCGCAGGCGTTGCTGATGTTTGGCCTCGCCGACCGCACTGCCTTCATGCGAATCGAGACCCGCGCCCGCAACGCCGTGACGACGCTGCTGCCCGATGCCGACCGCGACCGCGCGCGCAAGGGC
>NZ_JBAURI010000244.1:0-7997 GCF_049581145.1 Bradyrhizobium sp. | reverse complement strand
GAAATGTCCTTTGCAGCTGTTCGGTAACGCGGCAAGGCAACATAAGACCGGCCCTTTGTGCAGCTAGCTACTGCATAAAGGTCCGGTTTTTCGTTTCCGCCCCGGCCAGGAGGCATGATCTGTTCTTGAGCGAAGGATCGATGCCGCATGGCGGCGACACTCTTGCGGCGCGGTTCACGAGAGCTTGGTCCGCGAATTGCGCGGCCACTATCGCGTTTCATTTGAAGCCATGGCATGAGCGCAGCCGCACCTGTCGCACAAAGTTCTCACGCCGCCGCGCGGTCCTCCTTATAGTCGCCGCGCGCAACGATCGGCAGAGCGTCATCCGGCAATGGCCGCTGCAACGCCTTCGCCTAACCCCACGGCGCACGCATCCACACGTCGCGTTCTTCGTCGGTCGTCAGGATTACCGGCATGGCCTTGGGGTGGATCCGTTCGAGGATCAAAATTGGGCGCGGTGGTCAGAAAGCCGTAAACAAGGTGAGGTCTGGAGATCGGCTTCGATTTGGTCCCGATTGCCGCGGGTGAACACGACGGTGCTGGGCTTGAGGAATGTACGCACAGACCCGGGGTGCCGTTGCGAGCCCGTCGGGCTGACTCGGCGCTCGCCGGCGGTTGGCATGCTGTGGTAAAGTTGGTAGCATGATCCCAGACGATGATCAGATGCGCGCTCTTATCGCACGGCCAGGCGAGAGTTTCAACGTCGAGATCAAGCGCCGGCTCGATCCGTCGGATGTTGCTGGAATATCCGTCCGAACTACTGACCGCGTCTCCGGCCGCGGGACTGCGGCGCGGTGGAGCAGATGAAAGAGCTCATGCCAATTCTCACGGATGCCACGGCCACGATTGAGCCGGAGTGTTTCTTGTTGAATATCGCTGGCGGAGATCCGGTTTATCGGGAGCGCATCTATTGCTACGAACTTTATGACCGGATGCGTTTGCGATGGCCGGAGGATTGTACGTTTTGGCTGAATGGCGAAGTCGATAAAAGTGGTCATGCCCTTCTCGGGGCATTGGGCGCAGACGGTCGGAAGCCGGATCTGCTCGTCATCGGCCGGGCAGCAAGGCGGGCAATTATGCCGTTTTTGAAGTTAAGTCGGCTGGCGCGCTTAGCGACGGCGTGGATAAGGACATTGATACGTTGTCGCTATTCCGGAACGACGTGGGCTACCGGCGCGCGATTTATTTGATTTACGGACACGTCGGCGACACACGCATCCATCGCCCACGGAGATCGGCCACAAGCGCCAAAAGGCTTGCTCTGATCGAGGTATGGATTCACCCGGCTCCCGGCGAACCAGATTCTCACAGATTCACGCTCGGCGAATAGATCTGTGCTTCCGCGGCCACGCCTTGCAAATATCTTATGGCGGGTTGTCGCGCCGGGTTTAACCGTTTAACCGGGCCGTGATCAGGTCTCGACGGCATTCTCAAAGTTGAAGTAATCGTCGCCCGGCATGCACGCGTCATCAAAGCGCAGCGAGAGCATTTCGACCGGCGACGTTGGAGGCGTTCCGGCTGAATCATCCGGCGCTGGCTCCAGCTTGACTGCGAAGATCACGGTTCGCCCGGTTTCGAGAACCGACCGGATAACTTTTTCAAGTTCGGCGGACTGGGGGATGGTTGTACCCACCCAGGAGTTGGTGACGAGCGAGATGAATTCAGTGTTGGAGAGCCGTCTTCCAACGTTGTCGAACCCGATAACGTTGCCGCCCTTCGGCCCCTTGAGCCGTCCGCTCGCATGCAAGCTCTTCCAAAGGTCAAGCGGAAGATAGATTCCCTTAAACAAACCCTCGTCGTTCGGATTGAATATGACCCGCGGACAGAATTTCAGGAAGAACGGATGCATTGTGAAGAGCCGTCCGAACTATGCTACATTTTTCGGACAACTATGATAGAACCCCTCCTATGCTGATACTCCATATTTCCGACATCCATTTTCGTGCACCGGACTGTGTGAACCCGGATCTTGATCCAGATCGGCCCTATCGAACGCGGATAATTCAGGATGCCCGCGCCAGAGTCGCAATCTTGGGTCCGGTCGGGGCGATTCTTGTTGGCGGCGACATTGCCTTCAAAGGAGACCCACAGGAATATGCAGCAGCCTTCGCTTGGCTCAAAGAACTGGCAGAGGCTTGCGGGTGTCCCCTTGAGCGGGTGTTCGTGATTCCAGGGAACCACGATGTGGACCGCGGCCTCATCGCGCGCGCTCCCTCCACTCGCAATGCCCAGCAAGCCATTCAGCAGGCCGCGCCTCACCGTCGCGAGCGGGAACTGCGCACTCAGTTTACTGATCCGGACACCGGACGAGCACTGCTCATGCCATTAGCGGCGTACAACGACTTTGCAAAGCTGTTCAATTGCCAAGTCTATCCGCCGGAACGCCTCTACTGGAAGCAAGACCTGCAGCTTGCGGGCGCCGTGCATCTGCGCATCTACGGCCTGACATCGACACTGCTGTCAGGTGCCTCTGGCCAGGACGATACGCGGGACAGTCTCTACCTCAGTCCGCTTCAGACGGTGCTTGATCCAGTCGATGACGTGGTCAATCTCGTGCTGTGCCATCACCCGCCTGATTGGTTCATGGATCAGGATGACGTTCATGATGCCATTTGCGGCCGAGCAGCTATCCATCTGTTTGGCCACAAGCACCGCCAGCGCGTCACGCAGGACCCGAATTACATTCGTTTCGCCGCCGGCGCCGTGAACCCCGACCGAAATGAGGCCGGCTGGCAACCGGGCTATAATCTTATTCGTGTTGAGGTGACGGGTGTTGGGCAGGATCGTGCTGTGGAGATCGAGGCACATCTGCTCGAATGGCAGTCAAACCCCGAACAATATCGACCCGCCCTCACGCGTCAGGGCGAGGCGGTGGTTCGTCATCGCATCTCGATACCTGATCGCGCGCCCGCCATGGGAACTGATGCCGAAACAGTCACGGTTCTGACCGCCACCCCTGCTATCACCACGAAAGCAGACTCCGACGCGGAGGCCGCGATGAGCAATGAAACCACACGGAATCTCGTCTTTCGTTTCTGGAATCTGACCATCAGTCAACGTCGCGAGATTACCCTGCGATTGAGCCTGATCGACGAGGCCGAGCTGACCCTGCCCGAACCCGAACGATATGGACGAGCTTTGCTGCGGGCCGGCGAGCGTGGCCAGCTTGAGAAGCTCGCAGGCGAAATCGCACAATTGGAGAGATCATAATGGCGAGTTCAGAGGCGCTGCCGATGCATCCGGATTTCGCCCGCTGGTATACAGCCGTTGGGCTCGGCGACGATCGAGCGCGTCGCGAGTTGAGGTGGACTGCCGTTGGCGCTGCCGTTCAAGCAGCAGCCAGCAAAGACGTCGAGGCCCTCATTCGGTTGGCGTTCAAGAGCCGTCAGCCTGCCGTGGCAGCGCAGGTCCAGAAATTTCGACAAGCCTTCCACACAGCCGACACCACGTTCGAAATGCAGGGCAACGATCGTGAGCTTCAAATACTCGCCGCCGCGACATTGGCCGCACTTATGAACACCGGTGCGAGCGCGGGTGCCGAGGCAGCATTGGCGATCACCACCACATCTTTCTTCCATGCGCGCAAGCCCGACTTGCCAATGGATCTTGCTGTATTGGCGGAGGGCGCCATCGACCATATTGCTGAAACGAATAGCAAACGACCGCGGCTGTCCGAATACGCTAGCGGCGCGGCGCCCAAATTCGACTTTGAAAAGGCCGTGGCGAAAGTGAAAGCCGAGCCCAATGCGGAAGGATTTTCTCAAGGATTTACCTTGGCTGCGGAAGCAGCGAGCCTGGCCTTCGGTCAACTTGCCCGTCGGCAAGCTAACGCAGTGCAGGCGATCGATAGGTTTCTCCGCGCGCAGGATGAGGAACTTCAGATGCTGTGGTGGCTTACGGGTCAGCGCAGCTTCGATCTAGATTGCGCCTTCGAGACAGTGTCCGCAGATGTCCAACCGCTCGTGTTTGGCAAAGAGTTGGCAGATCATACCGAGTTCCTCCCCGGCCCTGCCGCGATAAAAGCGCTGCTGTCGCGTGCCGGCCTCAAGGATCGTAAAAAAATCGCTGTGGCTACTTTCATCAACGCGGCAAACCCGGAATGGCTGCGGACGTTCGTGCCCGAAGCCGAGCCCTCTATGGTATCGACCCCACTTCATTTCGGTATCAAGCGTCAGCTTGAGACCGGTGCGGGCGATAGCTGGATTGCCGGTTGGGCCGCGGCAATCGGTGTAGCGCCAGATTTCGCATTATCGCCGCTGGTGCTGGGACTTCTTTTCTATCGCGAGCGACTTCTGCTCCTCTTCGGCGATGAGTGATGTCGATGGCTGAGGGCAACGACAAGGTCGATGTCATTTGCGCCAATCCTGATTGCCGGATTGCCGAGACGGGAAAGTGCGTCGAAGGTATTGAGACCGGTAAATGCCCGCATTTCGGCCACGCACCTGCCGACGCGCCAGATTCGGAGAATTCCGGAACACCAGAAGGTGTCAGACTACCCGGTGCCGATACGCTGGGGGTCGCCGACGCGGCCGGATTGTTGCGTGCCGGGGATACTCGGGTTATCGCGGTCGTTGGGGCCAGCGACGCCGGTAAGACGAGCCTGATTGCGAGTCTCTACGACCTTTTTCAAGAAGGTCCCGTTTCCGAAATCGAATTTGCACGCTCTTACACGTTGCATGCATTTGAATTGGCGTGCCATGACGCGCGTGCTGCGTCCCGCAGGAACGTGCCGCACATCAATCGCACGCCTCGAGGTGAAGTTAGATTCTATCACCTCGATCTGGGCGGCGGTTCGGCAGGGAGCACGATCACGTTGGCGCTAGCTGACCGGGCCGGCGAGGAATATCGCAGTGCTGCGGACGATGCATCAATTGTTACGGCCTTTCCTGAGGTCCATCGCGCTGACTCGTTGACCGTTCTCGTAGATGGCGAACGACTGTTGGATGCTGGCGCCCGCCACAACCTGCGCAGCGAAATCACAATGATACTTCAGGCGTTGGCGGATGGTGGTGCCGTGCAAATTGGCCAACGCTTGGCGCTCGTTTTGACCAAAATGGACTTGGTGCAAGTCTCCCCAAATCAGGCGCGAACTGAGGGCGATTTTGCGGGTTTGCACGCCAACATCGAACGCTTGTTTGGCCACATTTTTCCGGTCGTCCAAGCCTTCAAAGTGGCAGCTTCGCCAAAGAGCGATGCTGTGCGGCGCGGCACGGGCGTTCCGGACCTTCTTGCCTTTTGGCTCCAGCCCGCTGCGCCTCCACCGACTTCTTCGCCGGCAAGGCCAGCGTTTGTGCGCGCTTTCGCAAGACTGCGCCCGCTCGACGAGTTGGAGGGCGCCAAATGAATGAGCGCTCCGTTGTCATCATTGGTCTGCCTGAATCCGGCAAAACGACATTCTTGGCTGCGTTGTGGCATTTGATCACCGAACGGGACGTCGAGACTACCCTGAAGTTTCATACGCTACGTTCGGGGGAAACCTCCCACCTCAATGAAATCTCCGCTCGCTGGCGGGATGCCAAGGTGCAGGATCGGACCGCGGTCGGCGGCAATCGCCTGGTCAGCATGAACCTGAAGGATGCGGCCGAAACGCCAGTGCGCATTACCTTTCCGGATGTACCAGGTGAAGCCTATCGGCGGATGACAGAAGAGCGCGACTGCGAGCCGGAAATTGCCTATACCTTGCAGGCCAGCGGCGTGCTTTTGTTCATCCACGCAGATACGATACGTCCACCGAAATGGGTGGTCGATGAGGTTGCATTGTCGAAAGCGGTCGGCTTGACGATTCCGGCTGGCCAAGAGGTGCCGTGGCATCCCCGCCTCGCGCCGACGCAGGTGCAGTTGGTGGATCTACTGCAACTCCTCCGGTCGGCGCCGCTTGACGTCGGACCTCGCCGGCTGGCCATCATGCTCTCGGCCTGGGACAAAGCCGATGGCGAGGGTTTGTCGCCCGCGGCCTATCTGAATGCGAAGTTACCCCTGCTCGCGCAATATCTGCGACGGGGGGCGGATGAGTGGACATGGCGTGTCTACGGCCTGAGTGCGCAAGGTGGCGAGTATGACGCGATCGAGTCCGGTGCGGCGCGCAAGGCAGATGCCGAGGCGCTGCGCAACCTTGATTGCCCGTCGACGCGTATCCGGCTGGTTGGAGGCGCTCACGAAACCCATGATCTGACGGAGCCACTCGCATGGCTCATGGAGTGAAGCACAGCGGTGTCCTAAAGGTTCAACAGACGCTCCACGGCTATGCCGATGGCCATCGGCAGCTCGCGAGTTCTGTTACGCTGAAGCCACGCGACATTAAGACGATGCTGGTGCTGAGCGACATATCCGGCCCAGGCGCGCGCATCGACGATCGCGGCTACCTGACAGGATATCCATTGCCGGAATCCACGATGTACGCGCTAGCGCGGACTTGGGCGGCGCCGGAAATGCCGCGTCCAGGCTGTGTCTGGACCCATACGCTTTTGATAGATTTCGCCGATCTTGCAGCGCTGCCAGATCCAGGCGCGATCATGGCTCTGTTTCGCCGGCCGAGTCCCGCCGCCCCAGCGGAATACGGAACGAGCTTACCGATTGCTTCCGACTATCTCGGTTCGGCTCTCTCTGACGAGGGTGTAGACTTTGCTCGACGACTCCTGGCGGGCATCTATGGAAAGCCAGCCAGTCGAGTGATTGCCGTACGGCCTACAGAACTGGATGTTGAACCAGTGCTGATGGCGCTCTGGGCTCAGCAGTGGCCGAGGATGCGGCGCGCATTTCGCTTTTGCACAATGTCAGCCGCCGATCGTTCGACGGACTCAAACACGTTTGACTTGCAGCTTCTTCCGTCACTGGATCGAAGCGTGCGGGCACGCTTCCAAGATGCCGTCGAAGTACGCGACAATGTCCCCACCCGGGAAGAATGGCTTGATGACGCCGTCTCCGATCTGGCGCAGCCCGACGTCGCGGGCTTGCGGACATTCCTGCGTCGTATCGGCGGTGATGTTGACCAAGGGCGCGAAGCATTCCGATTGCTCTGTCGCCTTCACGTACTCACAAGCGGATTTCATACAAATCCCGATGCCGTCGGCGGAGCCATTGCGCTTCTGGAAGACGAACTTGGCTCGCCCCAGGCGCGAACCGCGCGGGGCCTTGTCGTTAATGCCGCACTTGAACAGCCGGACCAGCTCGACGACACGGCGCTTGATTTCGTTGTTCGCCACCTGGAATTTGCAGAGCCGGACACGGTATCGAAGCACGCCGGAGTTCTGGGTCGCGCGATCTGGAAACGCGACCCGGATCGCTTCGTCCGACTGGTCGCGGGCGGCGCCCAATACCGTTCCATCTTAACAGATGCCGTTGCCGCAATGTCAGTGGACGAACTGATCGACGGCATAGAGCGCGCGCCAACGCTAGCTGATGGAGCACTGGCGCAGCGTCCTGAACTCGTAGCACAGTCAACATTTTGGTCACGTGATTCCATCTCAGTAGACTCAGCATTCGCAGCGATAGCTGACGCCGAGCAATTACGATCATCGGGCATTGCGGCAATTATCGCCGCTGGCCGCCACGACCTGGCAGCTAGGACCGTTCGGGAATTCGGCTCACTGAATGTCCTTGAAGTTCTCAGCTCACGATTTGACAACGCCGATCGGCAACGTTTTGAACCATGGCTCACAGCTGCGGCGTCTGAACCCACAACCATCGCTCAGTTTCTGGCGAGCGGACAAACCCATTCCTGGGCGATGCTTTCTACAATTGCTCATTTGATGTCGCCCGACACAGTTCCAAACGACTATGGCGTCGATCCTTGGCTGATCGCCGTGCAGACCGCAAATAAATCGACTACCGATGAAATCAGCCTGTTTCTGCGTGCGTATCTTCTTAGCCGAGCGCTTGGGTCGCGGTCGCGTAATCCTGGCGAATTGGCGCAAATCGGGTTCGAACCTGTTTATATAGCAGCGCGCGCAGGTCGACTTCCGGACGACGCTTGGCGCATTTTGGAGCATCGGCTACCT
>NZ_JBAURI010000243.1:0-17128 GCF_049581145.1 Bradyrhizobium sp. | reverse complement strand
CGGCCTCGATGGTGGCGTTCAGCGCCAACAGGTTGGTCTGCTCGGCGATCGCGGTGATCAGCCTGACGACGTCGCCGATCTCCTGGGCCGCGCGCGACAATTCGCCGATCCGCCCGTCGGTTGCCCGCGCCTGGGCCACCGCCGATTCCGCGATCCGGTTGGACTCGCGCACCTGCCGGCCGATCTCCGTGATCGACGACGACAGTTCTTCGGTGGCAGATGCGACCGATTGAATATTGCCGGAGGCGTCCTCGGAGCTGCCCGCGACCTGGCTGGACAATTGCTCGGTGGTTTCGGCGGTCCGCGTCAGGGTGCCGGCGGCCTGCTCCAGGTGCACCGCGGAGGCCGAAACGTTGGAGACGATCGACCCCACCGCCGTCTCGAAATCATCTGCGAAGCGGATCAGTTCGGCGCGGCGCGCGGCGGACGCCGCCTTGTCCTGCGCATCGTGGGCGGCAGCATCGCGTTCGGCCCTGGCCACCGCCTGCAGCTTGAACTCCTCGACCGCGCTTGCCATCTCGCCGAGTTCGTCGTTTCGCCCGAGGCCCGGCAGCACGATTTCGAAATGGCCGCCGGCGAGCTCGCGCATCGCCTTGCACATCGCGATCATCGGCCGCGAGATACTGCGGCCCAGCAGCAACGCCAGCGCGCTGCCGAGCAGCAAGCCGCCAATCGCAAGCATCATGATCAGCCGCTCGGTCTCGCCGACAATCGTGTCGGAGTAGGCTTCGAGCCTCTGCTGATCGGCGACAAGGTCGGCCTTCATGGCGCTCGAGCCCTGGCCGATGGCGCCTGCCGCGCCGGACATTTCGGTAACGAGATCATCGATCAGCTTGGCGTTCTCGACGAGTTTTTCCAGCGCCTGCCGATATCCTGTGAGCAGCGCGCCGGCCTCCTTCAGACCGGCCACGACCTTCTCGTCGTCGGATGAGATCGCCAGAAGCGCATGTTCGACAAATTTCAGTCGCGCCAGCGCGCTGCTGGCGACCGCCTGGTCGAAATTGATGACGAAGGTATTGGCAATTGCGACGGTCGCCTGGAATTGCGTATTGACCTGCTTGACGCCGAGCTCGACCGCCGGCAGGTCCGCCTCGGCGGCGTTGCTGCCGACGTCGTCGAGCTTGTAGCGCAGCATGTTGGCGTTTTTCGTCAGGTCGTTCTGCGTCAATAGCGCGCTTTCGCGCTTGACCTTGATGATATCGGCGAAGGTTGCCGCGAAATTCTTGAACTCGGTGGCGAGGTGATTGAGCCCCTCGATCCGCGCCGGCTTGCGGGTGCCCTTGAGCGCGAGATCGATGGCCTCGCGCAGCCCTGCCTCCGCCGCCAGCGCCGCCTTGGCGTCTTCCTCCTTGCCGGTCACCACGTAATATTTCACCAGGAGGCGATAGGATATCAGCTCGCGATCGATATTGCGGGCGAGATCGGCTTCCGAGACGCTGTTGCGGTAGGCGGCGACCGCAGCCGAGACGCGCTCAAATCCGAGATAGGCGATGCCGAGGCTTGCGGCGGAGATCGCGAGCACGACGGCGAAACCGAGCACGACCTTGGCGCGAAATCGCAGCGTCGGAAGCTGGAAGAGCCGCGATTGCGGCGCAGCACGCCCTGACATTCCCACCCCGGATCTCCTGCTTATTTCTAAAAATCAGTAGGAGGCCGGCACGTCTGCCGTGCGGCCCCGCGCTCAAATCTAGGGCAGAATGGATAAGGGCCGGTAAATTTGAACGGATTTTACCAGGGGCGCGACATCGCCTGGGCTTTGCCACGCAAGTTGCGGCCGACGTGAGGCCTCATGGCGATCAGCACCTTGCGCCCAGGACGTCCCGTTTCAGCCGCGACACGACAATGGCTCCCGCGACGAAAATCCTAGTTGCAAACTCCCTGCCCCTGTCTCTAACTGCGGCAACCAAAATTCATCGGGGAGGTATCAGGCGTGTCTACAGTCAAATTGACGGTGAACGGCAAGGCGGTCTCGATCGAGGTCGAGGATCGCACGCTCCTGGTCCAGTTGTTGCGCGATCATCTCAACCTGACCGGGACCCATGTCGGCTGCGACACCAGCCAATGCGGCGCCTGCGTGGTCCATATCGACGGCCGCGCGGTCAAGTCCTGCACGGTGCTGGCAGGCCAGGCTGACGGCTCCAACGTGACGACCATCGAGGGCATCGCCAGGGGCGACGAACTGCACCCGATGCAGGCGGCGTTCCGCGACAATCATGGGCTCCAATGCGGCTACTGTACCCCCGGCATGATCATGTCGGCGATCGATATCGTGCAGCGCCACGGCGGGAAGCTCGACGAGGACACCGTCCGGCAAGAACTCGAAGGCAATATCTGCCGCTGCACCGGCTATCACAACATCGTCAAGTCGGTGCTTGATGCCGCGGGCCGCATGCGCGTCGCGCAAGCCGCGGAATAGCAGCCTTCAAGACACCGATCGCTGAAACTTATGGCACCGCCGCGTTCGATGGAACCGGCGGAAAACACACTCCGGCAGGGAGACCAAGGACATGGGCGTTGAAGGCATTGGCGCGAGCGTCGTGCGCAAGGAAGACAAGCGGTTCATCACCGGCAAGGGCCGTTACGTCGACGACATCAAGCTTCTGGGCATGACCCATGCCCATTTCATCCGCAGCCCGCATGCGCACGCCAAGGTCAAGAGCATCGACTCATCCGCCGCGCTGCAGATGCCCGGCGTGGTCGCGGTGCTGACCGGCCAACAGATCGTCGACGACAAGGTCGGCAATCTGATCTGCGGCTGGGCCATAACCTCGAAAGACGGTTCGCCGATGAGGATGGGCGCATGGCCGGCGATGGCGCCGGAAACGGTGCGCTTCGCTGGCCAGGCAGTCGCGGTGGTGATTGCCGAGACCAAGAATCTGGCGCGCGACGCGGCGGAAGCCGTGGTCGTCACCTATGAGGAACTGCCGGCAGTCCCCGACATTCGCGCCGCAATCGAGCCCGGCGCGCCGCAACTGCATCCGGAGGCGCCCGGCAACATCGTTTACGACTGGGCGCTCGGCGACGAAGCCGCGACCAATGCTGCGTTTGCGAAGGCCGCCAATGTCGTGACGATGGACCTGGTCAACAACCGCCTGGTGCCGAACGCGATGGAGCCGCGCTCGGCGGTCGCGGATTATGACGCGGCGGAAGAGCACTACACGCTCTACACCACCTCGCAGAATCCGCATGTCGCCCGACTCGTGCTGTCGGCATTCTACAACATTGCGCCCGAACACAAGCTGCGTGTGGTGGCGCCGGATGTCGGCGGCGGCTTCGGCTCCAAGATCTTCATCTATCCGGAAGAGATGGTGGCGCTGTGGGCCTCCAAGAAGGTCGGCCGTCCGGTGAAATGGACCGGCGACCGTTCGGAAGCCTTTTTGACCGACGCGCATGGCCGCGACCATCTCTCCAAGGCGGAGATGGCATTCGACAAGGACAACAGGATTTTGGCGCTCAGGGTGAAGACCCACGCCAATTTCGGCGCCTACATGTCGCTGTTCTCCTCGTCCGTGCCGACCTACCTCTACGTAACGCTGCTGTCGGGCCAATACATCATTCCGGCGATCTATGCCGAGGTGGTCGGCGTCTATACCAACACCACGCCGGTCGACGCCTATCGCGGCGCGGGGCGGCCCGAAGCGAGCTATCTGCTCGAGCGGATGCTGGAAACCGCGGCGCGGCAATTGAAGGTCGATCCGGCCGAGCTGCGGCGCAAGAACTTCATCACCGAGTTCCCGTACCAGACGCCCGTCATCATGGCCTATGACATCGGCGATTTTAACGCCTCGCTCGACAGCGCGATGAAGGCGATCGACTATGCCGGTTTTCCCGCACGCAAGGCCAAAGCCAAGCAGGCTGGCAAGCTGCGCGGCCTCGGCCTGTCCTGCTACATCGAGGCCTGCGGCATTGCCCCCTCGAAGGCGGTCGGCAGCCTGGGCGCCGGCGTCGGCCTGTGGGAATCCGCGGAAGTCCGCGTCAACCCGGTCGGCACCATCGAGATCCTGACCGGCTCGCACAGCCACGGCCAGGGCCATGAGACCACGTTCTGCCAGCTCGTTGCCGAACGCCTCGGCGTCTCGATCAACCAGGTCGCGATCGTGCACGGCGACACCGACAAGGTGCAGTTCGGCATGGGCACCTATGGCTCGCGCTCGGCCGCCGTCGGCCTGACCGCGATCCTGAAGGCCATGGAGAAGGTGGAAGCCAAGGCCAAGAAGATCGCGGCGCACGCGCTCGAAGCTTCGGAAGGCGACATCGTCATCGAGAATGGCGAGTTCAAGGTCGCCGGCACCGACAAGTCGATCGCGCTGCCGATGGTCGCGCTCGCGGCTTACACCGCGCACAATCTGCCCGACGGCATGGAGCCCGGCCTGAAGGAGAGCGCGTTCTACGATCCCACCAACTTCACCTTCCCGGCGGGCGCCTATATCTGCGAGCTCGAGGTCGATCCTTCGACCGGCAAGACCAGCTTCATCAATTTCGTCGCGGCCGATGATTTCGGCCGGCTGATCAACCCGATGATCGTCGAGGGCCAGGTCCATGGCGGGCTTGCCCAGGGCATCGGCCAGGCGCTTCTCGAAGGCGCCGTCCATGACGAGAACGGCCAGCTCATCACCGCATCGTTCATGGACTACGCCATGCCGCGCGCCGACGATCTGCCGTCGTTCAAGCTCAGCCACACCACGACGCTCTGCCCCGGCAATCCGCTCGGCGTCAAGGGCTGCGGCGAGGCCGGCGCGATCGGCGCCTCCGCTGCCGTGATCAATGCGATCACGGATGCGATCGGCAACAACAAGCTCGACATGCCGGCGACGCCCGACCGCGTCTGGCATGCGATCCACGGCAACGCCTAAAGGGAGACGACCCATGTATTCGACCACATATCATCGCCCGTCTTCCATCGACGAGGCTGCGGCGCTGTTCTCAAAGGGCACGGAAGCCAAATATCTCGCCGGCGGCCACACCCTGCTTCCGGTCATGAAGCAGCGGCTCGCCGCTCCCTCCGACGTGATCGATCTCGGCAGGATCAAGGACCTGGTCGGCATCGAAGCCTCAGCCGATACGCTGACGATCAAGGCCGCGACGCCCTATTACGACATCATGACGAGCGCGGATGTGAACAAGACGATCCCGGCGATCGCGCACCTGACCTCCATGCTCGGCGATCCCGCGGTACGTCATCGCGGCACGATCGGCGGTTCGATCGCCAATAACGATCCGGCCGCCGATTTCCCCGCGGCGCTGCTGGCGCTCGCGGCGACCGTCAAGACCAACAAGCGCGAGATCGCGGCGGACGATTTCTTCAAGGGCCTGTTCTCGACGGCGCTGGAAGACGGCGAGATCATCACTGCCGTCTCATTCCCGATTCCGGCCAAGGCGGGCTATGCCAAGATGCGGCATCCGGCCTCGCGCTTCGCCCTCACCGGGGTGTTCGTCGCCAAGGCCAAGTCGGGCGATGTCCGCGTCGCCGCCACCGGCGCCTCGCAGAGCGGCGTGATGCGCGTCGCTCCAATCGAAACCGCGCTGAGGGCGAACTGGTCGCCAGGCGCGCTCGACAGCGTGAAAATCTCCGACGCCGGGCTGATGAGCGACATCCACGGCTCATCGGATTACCGCGCCAATCTCGTCAAGGTGATGGCGCAGCGGGCAGTTGCCGACGCCGGCTGACAGCGGCTGAACGCAAGTGACCACGAGCGGCGCGCAGCGATGCGCGCCGTTGGCGTTTCGGGGCCTTTGTTCGACGCGGCTTGTTGACGCGAACCGGAACCACTTCGCTGGAAAACGGCTCGGTCGCCGCAAATGCAGCTTGCCACCTCCGGCGCCAGGCGGGACAATTCTGTCCGGAAACGCTCAAGGGAACAAAAACGTGCGCGATCAATCAACCTCGCAAGCCTCCGGTCCTCTGGCAGGCAGGCGCATCGTCGAATTCGCCGGTATCGGCCCTGGCCCGTTCGCCTGCATGATGCTGGCCGACATGGGCGCCGAGGTCGTGACGCTTGACCGGATCGGCGCGAAGAAGAACCTGAAGGCGGTCGCGGTGCGGGGCCGCAAGGTCGTCGAGCTCGACCTGAAAGACAAGGCCGCGATCGCGCAGGTGCTCGATCTCCTGGACAGCGCCGATGCGCTGATCGAAGGCTTTCGTCCCGGCGTGATGGAGCGGCTCGGGCTTGGGCCCGACGCGGTGATGGCACGCAACCCGAAGCTCGTCTATGGCCGCATGACGGGATGGGGCCAGGACGGGCCGCTGGCGCAAGCCGCCGGCCACGATATCAACTACATCTCAGTGACCGGCGCGCTGGCCGCGATCGGTCCCAAGGACAAGCCGGTGCCGCCGCTCAACCTGGTCGGCGATTTCGGCGGCGGCGCGCTCTATCTGGTGGTCGGCGTGCTCGCCGCGCTGCTGGAGGCGTCGAAATCCGGCAAAGGCCAGGTGGTCGATGCCGCGATGTGCGATGGCGCGGCCTCGCTGATGTCGATGTTCTTCGACATGGCGGCGATGGGCCGTTGGACCGAACAACGCGAGAGCAATTTCCTCGACGGCGGCGCGCATTTCTACGGCGTTTATGAATGCGGCTGCGGCAACTTCATCTCGATCGGGTCAATCGAGCCGCAGTTTTATGCGCTGCTGCGCCAGCATGCTGGACTGACCGACGCCGCCTTCGAGGCCCAGATGGATCGCAAGGCCTGGCCGGTGCTGAGGCAGAAGCTCACCGCGGTGTTCAAGAGCAAGACGCGCGCGGAGTGGTGCAAGATCATGGAGGGCACCGACATCTGTTTTGCGCCGATCCTGACCATGGCGGAAGCGCCGAAGCACCCGCACAACACCGCGCGTGGGATTTTCATCGAGCGCCACGGCGTCACCCAGCCCGCCCCCGCGCCACGCTTCTCGCGAACGCCGTCGGCGATCCGCGAAGCGGAGATGGCGGAGATCGGGGAGATCATGAGCGCGTGGAAGGCGGCGCGGTAATCTCGCCGCTCTCCCGTCATTCCGGGGCGCGCGTCGGCGCGAACCCGAAATCCAGAGATTGCCGGCGCGAGATTCCGGGACGAGGCCGGGGGACCCTACGCCGCGTCGTCGACCTTCAGCACGCCGCGTCGGATCTGGTCTTCCTCGATCGACTCGAACAGGGCCTTGAAATTGCCCTCGCCGAACCCGTCATCGCCCTTGCGCTGGATGAACTCGAAGAAGATCGGCCCGATTGCGTTGGCCGAGAAAATCTGCAGCAGCACCTTGGTGTGGCCGCCGTCGACCACGCCCTCGCCGTCGATCAGGATACCGTTTTCACGCAACCGCGCGAGGTCCTCGCCATGCCCGGGCAGCCGCACGTCGATCCGCTCGAAATAGGTTTTTGGCGGCGCCGGCATGAAGGGCAGGCCCGCCGCCCGCAGGCCCTCGACGGTGCGGTAGATATCCCGCGCGCCGCAGGCAACATGCTGGATGCCCTCGCCGCGATAGAGCTTGAGATATTCCTCGATCTGGCCGGACTCGCCGGCGTCCTCGTTGATCGGAATCCGGATCTTGCCGTCCGGGCTGGTCAGCGCGCGCGAGAACAGGCCGGACGCGCGGCCCTCGATATCGAAGAAGCGGATCTGGCGGAAATTGAACAGCTTCTCGTAGAAGCCCGCCCAGACGTCCATGCGGCCGCGATGCACGTTGTGGGTCAGGTGGTCGATATGGAACAGTCCGGCGCCCACCGGATTCGGATTGGGCTCGCCCAGCCAGTCGAACTCGGCGTCATAGGCCGAGCCCTTGGCGCCGTAGCGATCGACGAGATAAAGCAGGCTCCCGCCAATACCCTTGATCGCAGGCACATCGAGCGTCTTCGCCACCTGCCCAGCCTCGGCAGCCTCCGCGCCGAGCGACAGCGCGCGCTCGAACGCATGACCGGCGTCGACCACGCGGAACGCCATCGATGGCGCGCATGGCCCGTGCGCGCTGACGAAATCAAAACCATGACTGCCGGGCTGTTCGTTGACGAGGTAGTTGATGTCGCCCTGGCGGTACAAGGTGATCTTCTTGGTCCGGTGCCGCGCGACCGCGACATACCCCATCAGCTTGAACAGCGCATGCAGTTCTTCGGGCCTCGGATGGGCATATTCGACGAATTCGAATCCGTCGGTGCCCATCGGGTTGTCGGTAGTGATGGTCGCGGCTGGAGCGTCATGCGGAAATGGACCCATTGGCGGTTCTCCGTTGGAGTTCCGGCCAATAATCGCTCGCCAAAGCTGCAATTTGTATGCGAATAATTGACAATATCGCACCATGATGCACGTTCCGTGCGCGTATTAGGTCTTTCATGCATGATTTTGGTTGACGCCTTCGACCTCAGGATTCTCGGCGCACTGCAGGACGACGGCCGGCTCACCAACCAGCAGCTGGCCGAAATCGCCGGGCTGTCCGCCTCGCAATGCTCGCGGCGACGGATGCGGCTGGAGCAGGACAAGGTGATCGCCGGCTATCGCGCCGAGCTTGCCAGTGAGGCGCTCGGCTTCGGCGTCATCGTCTTCATCCACATCACGCTCGCCACCCATTCGCCGGACAACGCGAAGAAATTTCGCGCGCTGATCAATCGCGTCGACGATATCCAGGAGGCCTATGCGCTGACCGGCGATGCCGACTATGTGCTGAAGGCCGTGCTGCGCGACCTCAAGAGCCTCTCGGACATCGTCAACAACGTGCTGATGCCGCATCCGAGCGTGGCGCATGTCCGCTCGTCGATCGTGCTCGACCGGCTCAAGGAAAGCGCCAGGCTGCCGCTGAAGGTAGCGGCGCGCTGAAACAGTCTTTATCTCGAGTACGCCATTCGAGGCGTGAGCAAGGTGAGTGAGCCCGGAATTGCGACACACCGGGTTTTCGCATGACTGAATCAGAGGGAAATTCGCCGTTCTGATAACCATCCGATCTGCGATGATGCAGGCCATTCCGACGGTCCAACCCACACGAGACAGCCATGGCGCTGCAGCTTCGACCGAACTGCGAATATTGCGACAAGGACCTGCCGCCGAACGCGCAGGACGCCCGGATCTGCTCGTACGAGTGCACGTTCTGCGCCGAATGCGTCGAGACCAGGCTTTTCAACGTCTGCCCAAACTGCGGCGGCGGTTTCGCGCCGCGACCGATCCGGCCTGCGCGGGAATGGCGGCCCGGCGCCTGCGTCGTGAAGCAGCCCGCGTCGGAGAAGCGCGTGCATCTGAAATATGGCGTAGACGACATCGCTGCGCATGCGGCTCGGATTCGGAATATTCCGCCTGCGGAGCGCTGATGGCCCCAAATCCGTCATTCCGGAGCGATGCCACCGGCAGAAACTATTCCGCCGGCACAATCGTCCCCTCGACCTCGCCAAAGCCGACGCGGTAGCCGTCGCCCTGGCACCAGCCGCGCATGATGAGGGAGTCGCCATCCTCCAGGAAGGTGCGCGTGATGCCGCCGGGCAATTGCCGGGGCTCGCTGCCGTTCCAGCTGATTTCGAGCAGGCTGCCGCGCTGGCTCTTCTCGGGACCGGAAATGGTGCCGCTCCCCAGGAGATCGCCGACATTCATGGCGCAGCCGGAGGAAGCGTGATGCATCAGTTGCTGCACCGACGACCAGTACATGTATTTGAAGTTGGTGCGGCAGATCGGCTGCGGCGCGGCCATCGAGGGCGCGCGCAAGGCGACCTCGAGCGCCATGTCGTAATTGTTCGGCTGCGCCTGCCGCAGGTAGGGCAACGGCGTCGGGTTCTGCTCGGGGCCCGCAAGCCGGAACGGCTCCAGCGCCTCGCGGGTGACAATCCATGGGCTGATCGAGGTCGCGAACGCCTTGGCCTGGAACGGACCGAGCGGCACATATTCCCATTGCTGGATGTCGCGCGCGCTCCAGTCGTTGAGCAGCACGAAGCCGAAGATCATGGCTTCGGCCTGGGCTTCGCTCAGCATCTCGCCCATCGCCGAGGGCTGGCCGACCACGACGCCCATTTCGAGCTCGAAATCGAGCCGCTTGCAGGGCCCGAAGCCCGGCGTATCGGCATTCGGCGGCTTCAGCTGCCCGCGCGGACGGCGCACCCTGGTGCCGGAGACCACGACGGTGGAGGCACGCCCATTGTAGCCGATCGGCATGTGCAGCCAGTTCGGCTGCAACGCGTTGTCCTTGCCGCGAAACATCACGCCGACATTGGTGGCGTGCTCCTTCGACGAATAGAAATCGGTATAGCCGGACACCGTGATCGGCAGATGCAGTTTCACTTTCGTCATCGGCACCAGCACGCGCTCGCGCAGGCTTTCGTTGTCACGCAGTTCGGGATTGTCGTGGCGCAACAGCTCGCTGATCCGCGCCCGGGTCTTCGCCCAGACTTTCGGGCCGACCGCCATGAAGGGATTGAGCGAGGAGGCGGCAAACACGCCGGCATTGCCGACGTCGATCCGGCAATCCTGCTCGAGCTGCCAGAGATCAAGCACAAAATCGCCGATCGCGACGCCGACCCGCGGCGCAAGGCCATCATTGGTCGAGAACACGCCATAGGGCAGGTTCTGGATCGGGAAATCCGAGGCGGGATCGACCTCGATGAAAGAGCGGAGCGTGGGGTTGTTGGGGTGGGGCAAGGGAGTCTCCCATCAGAAGCCCGTCATGCCTGGCTTGACCCGGGCATCGATCCTTTGAACGATGGGATCGCCGGGTCAAGCCCGGCGATGACGGTGTGAGCATCACGGCCTGTTCGGATCGAACCGTTTCTCCAGCCCCGTCCAGCAATCCGCATAATCGTCCTGCAGCGTCGCAGCGTTGGCGGCATGCGCGGTGACGTGCTGGGGGAAGCGCGTCTCGAACATGAAGGCCATCGTGCCCGTCAGCTTGACCGGCTTCAGATCGCCGTTGGAAGCATGTTCGAACGCGTCGCGATCGGGGCCGTGCGGCAGCATGCAGTTGTGCAGGCTCATGCCCCCGGGGACAAAGCCTTTCGGCTTGGCGTCATAGACGCCATAGATCAGCCCCATGAACTCCGACATGATGTTCATGTGATACCAGGGCGGCCGGAAGGTGTTTTCCGCGACCATCCAGCGCTCGGGGAAGATCACGAAATCGATGTTCGCGGTGCCGGCCGTTTCCGACGGCGCGGTCAACACCGTAAAGATCGAGGGATCAGGATGGTCGAACCCGATGGAGCCGACCGGCGAGAAGCTGCGCAGATCGTATTTGTAGGGCGCATAATTGCCGTGCCAGGCCACCACATCGATCGGCGAATGCGGAAGGTCGGTCCGGAACAGCGCACCGCCCCATTTCACGAACAGTTCACTCGGCGTGTCCTTGTCCTCATAGGCCGCCACGGGCGTCAGGAAATCGCGCGCGTTGGCGAGGCAGTTGGCGCCGATCGGGCCGCGCTCCGGCAACGTGAAGGCGCCGCCGTAATTCTCGCAAAGATAGCCGCGCGCCGGGCCGGCTGGGATTTCAACACGGAATTTCACGCCGCGCGGAATCACCGCAATCTCGCCAGGCTCAATGTCGATCCGGCCGAACTCGGTGATGAAGCGCAGATTGCCCTGCTGCGCCACAAACATCATCTCGCCGTCAGCATTGTAGAAATGCTGGTCGACCATCGACTTCGTGATGAGAAGCACATGCGCGGCCATGCCGGCTTGCGTGTTGACATCGCCTGCCGTCGTCATGGTCTGCACGCCCTGCAGGAAGGTGATCTCGCCCTGCGGGATCGGCGTCGGGTCCCAGCGCAACTGGGCGATCGGCAAATCATGTTCATGGCATGGCGCGCTGCGCCACAGCCCGGCATCGACCTTGGCGAAGCGGCCGGAATGTTTCACCGACGGGCGGATCCGGTACAGCCATGAGCGTTCGTTACTGCCGCGCGGCGCGGTGAATGGCGAGCCGGAGAGCTGTTCGGCGTAAAGCCCGTAGGCGCAGCGCTGCGGCGAGTTGCGCCCGATCGGCAGTGCGCCGGGCAGGCATTGCGTCTCAAAGCTGTTGCGGAACCCGGACATGTAGCCCGGCGTGACGTGCAGCGAACTCTGGGTGATCCTGTCGGGCGCGGTATTGATGTTCATGTCATCCTCCTTGCAGGGCAGCCCACATCTCGCGGTCGCGCTCGGCGGTCCAGATCACGGGATCGTCAATGCCTGATGCTTCGTCGAAGGCGCGCGACACGTTGAACGGCAGGCAATGCTCGTAGATCGCAAAGCTCGAAAATTTCGGGTCCATCACCTCGCGCGCCGCGGCCATCGTCTCCTTCAAGTTGCGGCCCTTGGCCACCGCGGATTCGGCCGCGCCATAAAGCGTGGTGACGAAATCGCGCGTCATCGCGATCGCGTCGCGCCCGGTGGCTGCGCCCTGCAGCGCGTCGCCGCGGCCGGGCGCGATCGCCTTGGGATTGAAGGCACGGATTTCGTTCAGCGTCGCCGGCCATTCGCGCAGAAGCGCGTCGCCGCAATAGCAGGCTGAATGGTACTCAATCAGGTCGCCGGAAAACATCACCTCGGCATCCGGCACCCAGGCGACGATGTCGCCGGAGGTGTGGCCTGCACCCAACTGCATCAGCTGCACCTCGCGCTTGCCGAGATAGACCGACATGCCGCCTTCGAAGGTCAGCGATGGCCAGGTCAGGCCTGGAATGCTCTCGGCATCCTGGAACAGCCGCGGAAAGCGGCCATATTCGGAATCCCAATCCTGCTGGCCGCGCTCGGCGATTAGCCGATAGGTTTCCTGCGCAGCGATGATGCCTTGCGCCTTGTAGGCCGACGCCCCCAGCACGCGTACCGCATGGTAGTGCGACAGCACGACATATTTGATCGGCTTGTCGGTGACGGTGCGCACCCGCTCGATCACCTTGTTCGCCATCGCCGGCGTCGCCTGCGCGTCGAACACCAGGCAGCCGTCGTCGCCGACGATGACGGCGGAGTTGGGATCGCCCTCCGCGGTGAAGGCGTAGAGATCGGGGCCAATCTCGGAAAAGGTAACCTTCTTCTCCGACAGATCCGTGGTGGATGCGAAACCCTTCACCATCAATTAATTCCTTTTGCGTTCATCATTGTTGCTGTTGCTGCTGCTGCTGGCTGACGTCGATCATGCGGCGTTTGGCGAGCGTAATCGCCTCGCGCAACACCTCAATGTCGCCGATATGGTTGGCCAGGATCAGAACCAGCGCCGCGTCGAAATCGGCGCTCTGCTCCTCGCTCAGGCCGCGATGCGCCTCCACGATGGCGCGGAAGGCATCGTCGGGCGTCGGAAAATTGGAGCTGGTCGAAAGCACCATGACAACACCTCAGTTCAGCGCGCACGCGCGCGCCAGCGCGGCGTCCAGCGCCGCGCGGGTCGGATGCCGGAACCGCCCCGCGACATAGCCGTCCGGACGCAGCAGATAGACCGTTCCAGGCTGGGCATCATAGCGCGCGCAGGCGAGCCCTTCCGCATCGACCAGGCCACCCTCGCCGCCGATCCGGATCATGCCGACGCCCTCGGGCACATCCACTATGCTGCCGTTGCCGAACGCCAGCAGCGCGAAACGCTTGCCCTGCCTGATGAAGGCATCGGTCAAGTAGCCAGCGTCGCCAGAGATAGACGCGACCGGCGCATCCGGCATAGACGTGCCCGGCCGCGGGCCCGCGTGCCAACAATCTGCATCGGCATCGGCGGTCGACAATGACGAAACATAGACCGTAGGCACCGAGAGCCGGCCGCCATTGACCATGCGCTTGCCGAATTCGGTCTCCCGGGCCAACGAGAGCGCGGCTTTGCGCAGCCGCGCCTCCTGGCGCGTCACCGGCGCCATGAAATCGGTCGAGCGGGTGGATTCGCGGATGTTCTCGTCGGCTGCGGCGCTGCGCTCGGCGCAATAGCTTTCGAGCAGGCGATCCGGCGATTGCCGGCGCAGCACGCGGTCAAGCTTCCAGGCGAGATTTTCGGCATCCTCCAGGCCGGAATTGGCGCCGCGGGCGCCGAACGGCGAGACCTGGTGCGCGGAATCGCCGGCAAAAATCACCCGGCCATGACGGAACCTGTCCATCCGGCGGCACTGGAATTTGTACAGCGAGATCCATTCGAAATCGAACTGGTCGTGACCGAGCATGCGGGCGATGCGCGGCCGCACATTTTCCGGCCGCTTTTCAACCGCTGGGTCGGCCTCCGGGTGAAGCTGCAGATCGATCCGCCAGACGTCGTCGGGCTGCTTGTGCAACAGCGCCGAGCGTCCGGCATGAAACGGCGGATCGAACCAGAACCAGCGCTCGGTCGGAAACGCCGCCGCCATCCTGACGTCGGCGATCAGAAACTGGTCCTCGAATACCTGGCCCGAAAACGCCGCGCCCACCATCTCCCGCAGCGATGAGCGCGCCCCGTCGCAGGCGATCACATACTGCGCCCGCATCCGGTAGGGACCCTCGGGCGTCTGGATGGTCAACGCGACGCCGTCATTGCGCTGCTGCAGGCCGACCACCTTGTTGCACCAGCGCAGGTCGATCGCGGGCAATTGCCCGACCCGATCGACCAGATAAGCCTCGGCATAAAATTGCTGCAGGTTGATGAAAGCCGGCCGCTTGTGACCCTGTTCCGGCAACAGGTTGAACTGGTAGAGTTGCTGTTCGCCGTGAAAAATCCTGCCGACGCTCCAGACCACACCCTTCTCGACCATGCGCTGGCCGACCCCGAGCCGGTCCCAATATTCCAGCGAGCGCTTGGAGAAACAGATCGCGCGCGAGCCCTCGCCGATCCGGTCGGCGTCGTCGAGCAGCACCACGGCCTGCCCGCGCTGCGCCAGATCGATCGCAAGCGAAAGTCCGACCGGGCCCGCGCCAACCACGACAACCGGGTGCTCGGGGATGCCGCCGTCATCCAAGTCCTGGTGAGAGCCCTGGTGAGAGCCCTGGTGAGAGCCCTGGTGAGAGTCCTGGTCGGCGTGGCGGCGATAGCCGAACCGGGTCTTGGCGGCGTCCTTTGCCTGGCTATCGGCGGCCTGCGCCATAGGCTTCCAACCTTGGTCCAGTCTGGGGCGACGCGATCTTGCCAAATAGTCGCATTTGCAACTATCTTAAACCGACACATTCCTGCGTCAACTCAAATTGGAGCGATTTTGCCCAAGCTCGATCTTTTCAGATTTGTGCCGTTCCGCCTCAACCGGCTCGCAGCCGAAGTCAGTCTGGCGCTGTCGAGCGAGTATCAGGCGCGCTACGGCCTCGATATCCCGGAATGGCGCGTGCTTGCGACGCTGGGTTTCGGCAAGGACGCCTGCAGTGCACAATACATCTCGCATTGCACGCGGACCCACAAATCGACCATCAGCCGCGCCGTCACCGCGCTGATGAAGCGGCGGCTGGTCGAGCGAGTCGAAAACCAGGACGATCGCCGCGAGTTCAGGCTGCGGCTGACGCGGAAGGGCAAAACGCTCTACGAAGAGCTGATTCCGCGCCTGCTGCGCAAGGAAAAGGGGATCCTGGCGTGCCTCTCCGCCAGGGAGCAGCAGGATTTTGCACGATTGCTCGGCAAGATCGAGCAGAGCCTCGATCTGGTGCAGACCGGCCAGGAGGCGGCCGCGAAGGAAGGGTATTGAAAGGGCCCGTCATTCATGAGATTGCGCCGTCATTCCGGTTCGATGCGCAGCATCGAACCGGGAATCTCGAGCTTTGGGTCTCGCGGAGCTCGTCATCGGGGCGGGCCTCCCGCGAACCCGTTGGCGCCCCGGAATGACGTCCGGAATGACGGGGGATCACGACCGCGCGCACATCATCGTTCTTTCGCAAATGAACGTGATGGCATCTTGTGGAGCGCGAATGCATCGACCTTGTCGCTGGCGCGCGGATAGATTTCGGCGACGATCGGATCATGTCCCGGGATGAAGCGGTCGGGATCACCGGCGAGACGCTCGACGGTTTCCCAGCCCTGCGCCATGTCGCCGATGTTGTAGACGATCGGGAACGGGCTCCGGCGCTGCAGATTGGCGTAATAATGCGCGGCGTCCGAGGCCAGCACCACGGGTCCGCGCGCCGTCTCGACCCGCACCACCTGCAAGCCGTCGGAGTGGCCGCCGACCCGGTGCAACGTCACGCCAGGCGCAACCTCGCCGTCGCCGGAATGGAAGGTGACGCGCTCGCCATAGACGTGGCGGACCATCAGCGTGACGTGCTCGACCGAAAATGGATGACGCAGCATGCCGTTGCACATGCAGCGGCCGGTCGCATAACTCATCTCTCGTTCCTGCAGATGGAACTTCGCATTCGGAAAGCGATCGAGATTGCCGGCATGGTCATAGTGCAGGTGGGTGACGACGACATCCCAGATGTCCTCGGCCTTGACGCCGAAGGCGGCCAGCGCCTCCACCGGATTGAGCGTGAGCTTGCGGCCGCGCAGCTGCGCTTCCTCCGCGTTGAAACCGGTATCGACCAGAATGTCGCGGCCATAGCCGCGGATCAGCCAGACGAAATAATCCAGATCCTGCGCCGTGGTGTCATGCGGATCGGGCGCCAGAAAATTCAAGTGAGGGGTGCGCGGCGACATCGTCGCATAGCGGAGGGCGTAGATTTCGTAGGCGTTTCCCATGGTGTTCACCGTCTTGGCTTTCACTTTTCTTGATTGAGGGGCGTCGCCCGCAGCAAGCCATTGTTGCCGCCAAACGTCAAATCGGTATGCGGTGATACCGTCATGACGCAGCCCGCATCGCCGCACGCTCCAGTTGCCTGTTTCAAGCCACATAACAGCGGGATCTCGACCTTTCGCCGGAACCAAACCGGAGCCATACCATTCCTTGAGAGAGCACGGGCCCCCAGTTTGATAATGCAGAATGCGTAGAGTATTGTCGCCGCGGCGCGAACTGGGATCGGCGCCTTTTTAGTGGACCGCCTTTATCGGACCGCCTTGGGCCCTGGTATGACAATTCGACTCATCTTGCTTCTCGCATTGCTTTTCGCGGCTGCTTCGACCGGCTCCTCGTCGGCCGCGGCCGATCGCTACGCCCTTGTCATCGGCAACGCGAAATATCCGGACGCCGATGCACCGCTGAAGGAGCCGGTCAACGACGCCCAGGACGTCGCCGATGAACTCAAGCGCGATGGCTTCGCCGTCGATATGGGCGTGAACCTGACCGGCGACGCCATGCGCCACGCATTCGACAAGCTCTATAACAAGATCAAGCCGGGTTCGGTGGCGCTGATTTTCTATAGC
>NZ_JBAURI010000242.1:0-5511 GCF_049581145.1 Bradyrhizobium sp. | reverse complement strand
CACTGATTCTGCTCGCAGCTCTCTTGCCAACTTCGTGGTAAAGTCCAGCACAGCCCGTAGGATGGGTTGAGCCCTTCGCGAAACCCATCGTCTTCGCCGACGCACAGCGATGGGTATCGCTTCGCTCCACCCATCCTACGGGCTACTGCCGTCGCCCTCGGGCTGATGGCACAGCCGGTCTACCAGCTTCGGAAATATCCATGCCTCCCTGCGGTTACGTTTCATGCCATAAGCAGACGAGCTGCATCATATCTCGTGAGGAATGATGTACAGGAGGGAAGGCAGTATGGTTTCGGGCGAGAAGTAAAACGGTCCTTCGCCGATCCTGATGGCCCCCATCCGCTTATAGAACCCTTCCGCCGAGGGTTCAGCAGTGATCATGAGGGCTCCGGCTTTTATTCCTTTTGCGCGAGCTACAGCCGCCCCGAAAAGAACTCGACCGATTCCGCGTTTCCAATGTGCTGGATCAACAAAAAGACCGTGCAGTTGCGCAATTCCTTGAAGCCCGGTCGGCACTACCCAAACGACGCCGACGACTTCGCTGGAGCCGTCTTGTGCCACTTGAACACAATTCGCAGTAATCATTGGTAGAGCAACCGTAAGCGAAGGCATCGAACGGTCGATGAACGCTTCGTCGTGTCCCGCGTGCATCGTCGCACGCACACAGAGGCGCGTCAGCTCACGTTGTTCCTCGGGCTTGGCCCCTCGAACCGTATAGACGTCCATTGCACAACCTTCCGTTTTTCAGCCGCAATCCTGGTCAGATCTGGGGTCGCAAAGAAAGGTCGGCAATGGGTCATTCGCGACGAGAGCGAACCGGCAGCAAATCATGCAATGGGCGCGGCGCACCAAAAGGGGAAATTTCCGGAAGACCAGCTCGTAGGGTGGGTTAGCTTCAGCCGTCAGATGACGGCTGAAGCGTGACCCACCGCTTCCACCACAATGCTCGCTGTCGATGTCGTGGCGGCTGTATGGACGGCGCCGCGTCCGGGGTGACGCCGCAGGCGCATCGCGCGACGGCGGCGCCGGCTCTTGACTATATCCGCAACGGATATATCATGGCGGCATGAGCAAACCGGACCCGTCGCTGCCGCTGACACCTGCCGTGTTCCACATCCTGCTCGCTCTGTTCGGCGAGGAGCGCCACGGCTATGACATCATGCAGCGGGTCAAGGCGGATTCGGCCGGTGCAGTGAAAATGGGACCGGGAACGCTGTACGGCTCGCTCGATCGCATGATCGCGGCCGGCCTGATCGCGAAGGGCAACACCCAGGACCCGCGCCGGATCTACTACCGGCTGACGGCGCTCGGCAAGACCACGCTGCGCGCGGAAACCGAGCGGCTGTCCCGCGTCGCCCTCACGGCCCGCCGCCAGCTCGGGAGTGCGTGACGCGATGCCCCGCCCCGCCCGGCAGGAGTCGCGGTCGCTGCGCCTCTACGCGCGGCTGCTCGAACTCTACCCGCCGGCGTTCCTGCAATCCCATCGCGCCGAGATGCTGCAGAACTTTACCGACCTCGAACAGGCGGCGGCGTCAAAGACTGCGCTGTGGCTGCTGATCGGAAAGGACCTGACCATGAGCCTCGCCTCGCAGTTCTACGCCTCGCGGCTTGGCCGCTACGTGATCGCCGTCCTGATCGCCTGGCTCTTGCTGTTCACGATCGGCTATGTCCGCTACGGCAGCACGCCCGGCTACCCGGCGGTGCATGTCTTCGCGGGCTTTCTGCCGGGCATGCTGTGCATGTACATCGCGATGCGCCTGTACGGCACGCCGCAAAACAGCCCGTATGTGATCGCGACCATGGTCGTGTCGGTCGTGCTCTTCACGGTCGGCTATCTCCGCCATGGCGGCCACGGCCATCCGATGCTGCAGGTCCTCGGCGGCTTCCTGCTCGGCATGCTCGCGATGTCCATCGCGACGCGGGTCTACGGAACGCTGCAAGGCAGCCCGCGCGCGTAGCGTGTCGGGCGCCGAGCTCCCCGGTGGCGACCGTGGCGCGGACATAAACGGGATCGTCGGCTTCGTGCTAACAAGAGACATCCCCGGCTTGGCCTGATATGAAAGGAGGCCACCAACTGAGGCGGCCTACACCTGTGTTGTCATGAGCTGGCACCAATCCGAAGTCATAGAAGCGCGCCAGGTAACCCTCGTAACAGCGAAAGGCGTGCTGTCGGGGACCGTTTCCCCGATAGAGGGAGCTAGAATTATTGCGAGGCACCGCTTCACAGCGCGCCTCGAAAATGACCCTGATATTTTGCCCTTTGTGGGAATTGATTCTGAGACTGAAGTACTGCCACTCGGCAATGAAAGAACGCATTGGCAGGCTCGGGCACTAGCCGATTTACAGCCGACGATTGATGAAGCCCAGTCTTGGGCGCGCAAGGTCGGAGCCAGCCACTGCCAGAACCTCTTGGCGCGATCAGCAAGCCTTCTGCGGTGGCCGGACTGAACCTGTGCTGAACTGATAGCCGCTCGCGACCCAGGAAACAACCCCTTCGTCCCGGGACTTACGTGCCGTGCCAGAAGCAGACGTGGATTGTGATTAGTCCGCCCACTGAGGTGGCCTCACCTTCAATTGTGCGGTGAAGGCAGCATCATCACAATCTGAGCGAGGAACAGCAACGTTCCAACAATAGTCCCGAGAACGATGAGAACGACGCGCCCAGCGTTTTCCATGTCGCGTGGGTACATGAGGGGATCGTGGTCGTCGTCATCACTCATGCGGCGCTCACCCAGATTTGCCCTCGCGACGCTCGCCGATCAACTGGTTCGCACCGGGGTCATCGAAGGCTTTGACGCCTGCTTTGAGCGCTCGCCATGCAACCATTACAAGAATGATAGCTCCACATGAAATAGCGGCCACTCCTATAAAACTAGGATGACTACGCACCGAAAGGAACAAAGAAAGGCCAACCAACCAAATGGCTCCGCCGATAACCCATCCAATGATCTCGCCAATTATGAGAGCTGCCAAAGTTTCGACTGCGTCGTCCAATAGGCGACACCGCGACAGCCGTTTAATATGACAGAAGTCATCCACTGAGGCGGCCTTTGTATGCTGACTATCGAATACCGAACATGCCAAACAGCGCAATCAAAAGAATAGCCCCTATATGTACGTCGGCAAATCGATGGGATTTTGTTGCTTATCGCAACGAGGGCGCTCGGCACCTTCCGCGCTTATCTGACGGCCGCACCCCTTGCACGATACCAGCACCATGCATTTCTCCAGAACGATTAGGACATTCCCCAACTTAAGCTAAGTCTGTTTCCGGACCGTTTCAAGGGAACGCGAACCGGCTTTTGTGCCCAGACGCCTTTTCACAAGCCTGTGTTCTATGGGCGACAGTCCGCAACGGGTCAAGGACGGCCGTCGCCCGCGGCCGATGGGCACAGCCGGTCTGCCCCCAGCTTCGGAAATACCCCGTGCGTTTCGGCAGCTGCGTTTCGTGCCAATGCACAAAGTCGCTGCGCTCCAGCCCGCTGCGCGGGGCAAGAACCGAGAGGCCGGAAGCCAGAGGAACGCGCTGGCGGGTTTGAGAGCCCCGTCCTGAGATCGAGGTGTTGTCAACCTCACTCAGGATGGAGTTCCCATGAGCGATACTACTACTGTCAGTCCGCTGCGTCAGCGCATGATCGAGGACATGGCTGCGCGCAAGCTCAACCCACACACGCAGCGCAGCCATATCCAAAGCTGCAAGCGGTTTGCCGCCTGGCTCAAACGCTCGCCCGATACGGCAACGCCCGACGAGGTACGCGGATTTCAGCTGCACCTGATCGAAAGCGGGGCAAGCATCTGCAACCGCAACCGGATCGTGACCGGGGTGCGGTTCTTGTTCCGCGTCACGCTGCGTCGCCACGATCTGGCGGCCGAGGTTTGGCACATCAAGGAGCCCGAGAGGCTGCCGCCGGTGCTGAGTCCTGAGGAGGTCAAGCGTGTCCTGACCATGGCAACGAGCCTGAAGGCGCGAGCGATGCTGACGTTGGCCTATGGTTGCGGGCTGCGGGCCGGCGAGGTCGTGCGGCTGCGGGCGGGTGACATCGACAGCGAGCAAATGATCATCTGCATCGTGCAGTCGAAGGGCCGCAAGGACCGGCACGTGATGCTGCCGCCGGAAGTCCTCGAGCTGTTACGGCAATGGTGGAAGGCGCGGCCGACCGCATCCAAAAGCGGCGTCGCGTCCGAACAGCAATGGCTGTTTCCAGGTCGCCGTAATCAGCCTCTGACGACGCGTCAGTTCGGCCGGCTGTTCAAGGAGGCCGCGGAAGCCGCGGGGCTGCGCAAGACGGTCTCGCTGCATTCGCTTCGCCACAGCTTTGCGACACATCTGCTCGAACGCGGCGAGGACCTTCGCGTGATTCAAGCGTTGCTCGGGCATTCCAAGCCCGAGACGACAGGCCCGTAGGATGGGTTGAGCCCTTCGCGAAACCCATCATCTTCGCCGACGCACAGCGATGGGTATCGCTTCGCTCCACCCATCCTACGGGTTACTGCATTCGATCACTCCGCGTCGGGTTTCGCGAGACCCTGCGGCAGACTGATCCAGAGCACTGTCTGTGTTTCCGGCGCGTGGAGCGATTTGTGTCCCTTGCCATCCACGTCCTCAGACAAGACGAAGCTACCGGCTGGTACGCGCCTCTCATCTCCGTCACTTGTCTGGTATTCTGCCGATCCATCGAGCCTCACCGTCAGGACGCGCTCCGGCACTGTGTGCCAATCGACCTGTCGCGCCCCCGCCGGAATGTGCGTGAAACGGATGCCTGACGCCGCGTACTTCGCCGACACCGCGAATGCAGCCGCATTGGGGTGAACCTGTCGAGAGGTGGTCGGGATTTCGACTTCATCGAAGTGGGACTCGCCGTCGGCTGTCGAGTAGACGCGCAGACACTTCATCCTGGCCACCGCTCCCTTGAGTTGCACGACACCACATTTCCATGCCCGCACGAGAAGCGTCCAGGCCCGAATTTGGTCAAGGCGGTCGTGGCCGGCAGGCGGATCGCACAGCCGGCCCGCCCCGGTCCCGGAAATACCCCGTGCGGCGCGGCACCTGGGTTTCGCGCCAACAGCCGGCCCGAACCGTAGCGCGGGCCAGCACAGCGCAATCCTTTGACGAAATTGCTGCGCTATAAATAGACTGTTTTGGGCGAGCGCGGCGCGGGTTTCGGCCAAATCCAGCCTTCAGCCTCTGGTTGAGGCGGAGGGCATGCCTGAGGTAGAACGGTGTCTCGTCGGGGCAGTTGATGCGGGTGGCAGTGGTGGAGCGGTTGCAGCAATTCTACCCGATTGAATCTGACGGTTTCGGCATGGGCTATCCGTTGTCGATCGCGGGCCACCTCATCATCGCGCTGCTTCTGATGTTCGGGCTGCTCGAGCGGATCGAGCTTGTTCCGGTCAGCACGATCCCGGTCGAAATCGTCATGGTGAAGCCCGCGGCGGCGGCGCGTCAGGATGCACCGGCACCGGCTGCGACACCGGCGGCGCCCGCCGCTTCCGCCGCAAGCGAACAAGATC
>NZ_JBAURI010000241.1:0-6915 GCF_049581145.1 Bradyrhizobium sp. | reverse complement strand
ACGGTGAAGTCGCGTGGTCCCGACGCCTCAGGGTCGGCGTCAAGTCTTTGGAGGCCGCTCAGCCCGACCGGGCAGGGTGGCCACGCCGAAGGCGACGGTGTCAAACAAGCCGGATCGCCGGGGAGAGCGCGAAGTAAGCCGTAAAGCCATTGCGCAGGGAATGTCGGAGTGTTTCCGCTGAACCTGTATGCTCGTGTGCGTTCGTTTCTTACTGCTACTTGCACACGAGACCGCGGGTGCAGCGCGCACCCGGCATTCCCTGCGCCCTCGATCTCGAGGCGCAAGACTTCCCAAGCAAAGCTCGGGCGACCAGCGCCGCGAGACAGTGAAGCCGTATCTGCTGTTCGGATTCGAATTCGTGGACTCGAGCAGGGCGCATCGGCACCGCACACCGTGGCATCAAAAAACTGTTGGGCGCGTGTCCGCCGAGGTTCGGGGATTGAGGCTGATATGATGACAACTTCAAAATCGCTCAACTAGGCTCTCCCTGTTCCTAAATCGCCAAAAAACTGGCATAGCTCGATCCACCAAAGCAGAGTGGAGTGAGCATGACCAAAGCGGTGCTTGGCATCATCGGCGGTTCCGGCATCTATGACTTGCCAGGCCTGGAAAACGCGCGCGAGGAGACGATCGAAAGTCCGTGGGGCGAGCCGTCGGCACCGGTGCGCCACGGCGCCATTGCCGGCCTTCCGATCGTGTTCCTGCCTCGCCACGACAAGGGCCACCGGCTGTCGCCTTCCGACATCAATTATCGCGCCAATATCGACGTCCTGAAGCGGGCCGGCGTCACCGACCTCATCTCGCTGTCGGCCTGCGGCTCGTTCAGGGAGGAATTGCCGCCCGGCACTTTCGTGCTGGTGGACCAGTTCGTCGACCGCACCCACAAGCGCGAGTCCTCGTTTTTCGGCAGGGGCTGCGTCGCGCATGTCTCGATGGCGCATCCGGTCTCGCCGCGGCTGCGCATCCATCTTGCCGCCGCGGCCGAGGAGGAGGGTATCGCGATCGCACGCGGCGGTACCTATGTCTGCATGGAAGGACCGCAATTCTCCAGCTACGCCGAGAGCATGACGTACAAGAACCTCGGCTATTCCGTGATCGGCATGACCAACATGCCGGAGGCCAAGCTCGCGCGCGAAGCCGAGATTTGTTACGCGACCGTCGCGATGGTGACCGATTTCGATTGCTGGCATCCGGACCATGACGCCGTGACTGTGCAGGACATCATCCGGGTGCTGACGTCGAATGCCGACAAGGCGAAGGCGCTGGTGGCGCGGCTTTCGAAGAACTTTCCGCGCGAGCACGAGCCGTGTCCGATCGGCTCGGACCGTGCGCTCGATACCGCGCTGATCACGGCGCCGGAGGCGCGCGATCCCGAGCTTCTGAAGAAGCTCGACGCGGTGGCCGGCCGGGTATTGCGAGGGTGAAGGTGGCGTAAAGGGGTGGCGTGTCATGAAGGTAGACGGCAGACATTTCCGCAGCATCTGGCTCGAAGCGGACGGTTGGTCGGTCGGAGCGATCGACCAGCGGAAATTGCCGCATGAATTCGTCGTGGCGGCGCTGACCACATGTGACGAAGCCGCGGACGCCATCCGTTCGATGCTGGTGCGCGGCGCGCCCCTGATCGGCGCCGCCGCCGCCTACGGCATGGCGCTGGCGATGCGGGACGACCGGTCCGAGGTTGGGATCGAACACGCCTATGACATGCTGTTCGCGACGCGGCCGACCGCGATCAATCTGAAGTGGGCGCTGGACGAGATGCGAGCGATGCTGAGGCGGCTGCCGCCCTCGGCCCGGCTCGACGCCGCCTATGCCCGTGCCGCTGATATTGCCGAGCAGGATATCACCATCAACGAGGGTATTGCGAAAAACGGCTTTGCGCTGCTCGAGGCGTTCGCGGCCAGGAAGCCGCCGGGCATGCCGGTCAATGTGCTGACCCATTGCAACGCCGGTTGGCTCGCGACCGTCGATTGGGGCACCGCGACGGCCCCGATCTACCTTGCCCATGATCGCGGTGTCGGCGTCCATGTCTGGGTCGACGAGACCCGCCCGCGCAATCAGGGCGCAGCACTGACGGCCTGGGAGCTTGGCCATCACGGCGTGCCGCATACCGTCATCCCCGACAACACCGGCGGCCATCTGATGCAGCATGGCCTGGTCGACCTCGTCATCGTCGGCACCGACCGCGTCGCCGCGAATGGCGACGTCTGCAACAAAATCGGCACCTATCTCAAGGCACTCGCAGCCAAGGACAATGGCGTGCCGTTCTATGTGGCGCTGCCGTCGCCGACCATCGATTTCGCCGTCACCGACGGCGTCAGTAAAATTCCGATCGAACAACGTGGTGCGGAAGAGGTCACCCATATGACGGGCCGGACAGCCGATGGGAGGATCGAGACGGTGCGGATCGTGCCGGAAAACTCGCCGGTTGCGAATTATGCTTTCGACGTCACGCCGGCGCGGCTGGTGACGGGCTTGATCACCGAGCGTGGCGTCTTGAAAGCCGATCCTTCCTCGCTCGCGACGGCCTTTCCGGAGCGGATCGCGGCCGCGGCGGAGTAATTAGCGCAGCGTCAATCCGGTCGCGGACTCAAGCTCGGCAATGGCCTGGGCCGCATCGATCACCTTGATGGTGGTCATGCCCATTTCGCGCGCGGGCTTCAGGTTGACGCCGAGATCGTCGAGATAGACGCAATTTCTGGGATCGACGCCGAGCGCCTCGATCATCATGTGATAGATGCGCGGGTCGGGTTTCCGCAGGCCGATCTTCGCCGACTCGATGATATGGTCGAACAGCACCATCACTTCAGCGATGTAAAGCGAGCGTCCGGTTGCGCTGCCGATCGCATTGGCCGGCAGGTTGTTGGTGATGCAGCCGGTCTTGAAGCTGACGCCGACCCGCTTGAGCGCTTCCACCATCTCGGGCCGCAGATCGCCTGATAATAGCGGCAGCACGTCCTTGCCTCGCACTTCGGCGCCCAGCGCCAGCGATTCGGCGGCAAACAGGTCGTCGAACGTCTCGATGTCGACTTCTGCGCGCTCGAATTTGGCCCAGGCATTCTCCAGATGATTGGCGGCGTTGGTGCGACGGATGATGTCGGGCGGCAGCCCGCGCTCACGCTCGAACCGCGCAAAGGCCTCGAACGGCGAGGTCGTGAGCACGCCGCCGAAATCCCAGATCACCGCCTCGACCATCCTGCCCTCAAGCTGCGGGTAACATTGTTGAACCGGCTAGCATGCTGGCGCCCGCGAGGCCAGTCCGTCGGCCCGCTTGGCGATGAGCGGCGGACCGGTTAATGCTGCGCCGATGAAAGCGCCGACAAAAGCCTTGGTGTCGTTGCTCGCGGCGGCTGCGCTGCTCGCATCCGCTCCGGCTCATGCCATCGTCGGTGGCGCTGCGCCGACGCCCGAAGGCGTCGGCCGCGCTGTCGTCACCATTCTCGGTTCGCGCGGCACGTTCTGCAGCGGCAGCCTGATCGCGCCGAGCCTGGTGTTGACGGTCGCGCATTGCGTGGAGCCCGGCGCGGTCTACAAGATCGTGCGGTATGGCGCGGACCAGAAGGCGCAATTGCAGGACGTCAGCAAGGTCGCGATCCATCCGGCCTACCAGATGCAGGCGATGCTGGCGCATCGCGCCACCGCCGACGTGGCGTTGCTGCGATTGAAAATTCCGTTTGAAGGAAAAACGCCGGCGATGCTCGGCATGCCGCAGCTTCCGATCGCGGCCGGAACCCAATTTACCATCTCCGGCATCGGCGTCACGATTCGCGGCGATGGCAAGAGCGCCGGCATCGTCCGTTCGGCGGCGCTGGTCGTGACTGGCAAACCGGGCAAGCTGCAGATACGCTTGGTCGATCCGGCGGCGCAGGGCACCAGCAACGGTCTTGGGGCCTGCGTCGGCGATTCCGGCGGCCCGGTGTTCGAGGATCAGGCGGCCGGCCCGGTCATCATCGGCCTCATCAGCTGGTCGACGGGGCCGAACGACAGCGCGGGCTGCGGCGGCCTGTCGGGGGTCACGCCGCTCACGCTGTACCGGGATTGGGTTTTGCAAACCGCCCGGCAGTGGGGTTTCGCGTTCTGATCCGGGCTGGGTTGATCCAGATCATTTGCCTGATCGCGCCACTGGGTTGACCATGATCGACGATTGAGTCCACCCTGTCTGGAGCGCCGATCCAACCATAAAGACAACCACGATGAACGTAGCCGCTGCCCGCTCCATCTCCGAATCTGCTTCCAGGACGATCGAGCATTTCGATGTCCTGATCGTCGGCGCCGGCATTTCCGGCATCGGCAGCGCCTATCACCTGTCCACGCAGCTTCCTGGCACGAGCTTCGTGATCCTGGAGTCGCAGGAGAGTTTTGGCGGCACCTGGCTGACCCACCGCTATCCCGGCATCCGTTCCGACAGCGATCTGCACACCTTCGGCTACCGTTTCAAGCCCTGGGTCGGTCCGCCGATTGCGACCGCCGCGGAAATCCTCTCCTATATGGGTGACGTCATCGCCGAGAACGATCTCGCAGGGCATATCCGTTACCAGCACCAGATTGCCTCGGCGAGTTGGTCGAGCGAGAGAAAACTGTGGACTATCGAAGCCGTCAATACTGCCTGCGGCGAATCCACGACGATCACCGCCAATTTCCTCTGGATGTGCCAGGGCTATTACCGGCACGCGGAAGGCTACACGCCCGAATGGCCGGGCATGAAGGACTTCAAGGGGCGTATCGTGCACCCGCAGCGCTGGCCTGATGATCTCGACGTGAGCGGCAAGCAGGTGGTGGTGATCGGTTCGGGCGCCACCGCGGCGACGCTTGTTCCGGCGATCGCCGATACATGCGCGCATGTCACGATGCTGCAGCGCTCGCCGACTTACTTCCGGCTCGGTCGCAACGCGATCGAACTCGCGGAGCAATTGCGGCAGCTGCAGGTCAAGGAGGAATGGATCCATGAGATCGTCCGCCGCAAGATTCTGTTCGAGCAGGACGCGTTCACGCGCCGCTGTCTCAGCGAGCCGGAGCAGGTCAAGAAAGAGCTGATCGGCCAGCTTTCCGCGGTGCTCGGCCCCGACTACGACGTGGCCACGCATTTCACGCCAAAATACCGGCCATGGCGGCAGCGCATCGCCTTCGTGCCCGACGCCGATCTGTTCTGGGGTATCAAGAGCGGCAAGGCCTCGGTCGTCACCGACGAGATCGAGCGCTTGACCGAAACGGGAATCCTGCTGAGGTGCGGCGAGACGCTCGAGGCTGATATCATCGTCACCGCGACCGGCTTCAATCTGTGTGTGCTCGGGGATATCGCCTTCACCATCGACGGCAGGCCACTCGACTTCGCCAGCACCGTCACCTATCGCGGCATGATGTTTACCGGCGTGCCCAACATGGCCTGGGTATTCGGCTATTTCCGTGCGAGCTGGACGCTGCGGACCGACCTCGTGGCGGATTTCGTCTGCCGGCTGCTGGCGCACATGAAGGAGAAGGGCGCTGGGAAGGTCGAGGTGGCGCTGCGGCCGGAGGATCACAACATGCCGCTATTGTCGTGGATCGACCCGGAAAACTTCAATCCGGGCTACATGATGCGCGACATGCGCCTGTTGCCCCGGCGCGGCGACAAGCCGGAATGGCAGCACAGCCAGGATTACTGGACTGAGAAGGACGAAATACCGGCGATCGATCTGGACGACGCGGCGTTTGTTTATAGCTGAGGCGGTCTCGCGATAGCCATCGTCATTGCAAGCGATGACGCCGAGCGGCTTTCTCGGCGTGGATCGCTTCGCCGCTGCGCTCGCAATGACGTCGTTTCACGTATTCCGCCGCGTCGCATTGGTGGCGATTGCGGCCGCGGCGGTGCGGTTTTCCACCCCGAGCTTGGCGTAGATCTGCTCGAGGTGCTTGTCCACGGTGCGCGGGCTCAAGCCCAGGATCTGCGCGATGTCGCGGTTGGTCTTGCCCTTGGAGAGCCATGACAGCACCTCGCCCTCACGAGTGGTCAGCCCCAGCTCGCTGGAGAATTGCGCCGGCAGGCTCGCACTGGTGTCCTTGGCGAGCCGCAGCAGATATTCGTTCGCACCGGCATTGCCCATATAGTGCAGCCGGAGCTCCGGATGATCGGGAAACGACGCGGTTGCGGCAGTTTTCGATCCGCCCTTGCTCTCGTGGGCCAGCTCCAGCCATTGCTGCAGCGGCGGCGGCAGCACCATGTCGTCGCCGCTGGGCGAGCCAAGATTGGATGTCCCAAGGCTGTCGGACAGAAGTTTCTGGGCCTGCGGCGTCGCCCATATCACCTTGCCCTGACGATTGACGGCAAGCAGAAAGCGTCCCGACACGTCGAGCGCGGCGCGCGCGCTTTGGGTCAATCGCGCGTTGGCGAGATGCACGCGAATCCGCGCCAGCATTTCCTGGACCGCGATCGGCTTGGTGACGTAGTCGACGCCGCCGGCATCCAGTCCGCGCACGATGTGCTCGGTTTCTGCCAGCCCGGTCATGAAGATGACGGGTACGTTGCTCAAACCGGCCTCGCGCTTGAGCCGGCGGCAGGTCTCAAAGCCGTCCATGCCGGGCATGACCGCATCAAGCAGGATGATGTCGGGCGTGATCTGGTCCACGATGCGCATCGCCGCGGCGCCGTCGAGCGCGACCATCACCGTCATGCCGGCACCATCGAGCGCATCGGTGAGCAGGCGAAGCGTCTCCGGCGAGTCATCGACGACGAGCGCGACGTCGCGCTTTTTGGCTTCAGTGATCATAGCTGTACAGGGTCTTCAGGGTTGCCATGTATTGGTCGAGATCGAAGCGGTCGATCAGCGAGCGCATTTGCGCCACGAAGTCGGCATGTTCGGGTTGATTGGCAGCCATCTCCTCGAGCTTGAGCTGGATCGCGCGGATGTAGCCCATTTGCCCGAGATCGATCAGTTCCTCGAC
>NZ_JBAURI010000240.1:0-3619 GCF_049581145.1 Bradyrhizobium sp. | reverse complement strand
CCCCGCGGTGGTCGTTGCCGCCAGCGCGTTCACGCGTGCCAAGTTCGTCTTCTGCTATCTCACCCTTGTCGTGCCGCTGCTGCATGCGGGAGCGGCGCGCGTGGGTTTCCCGGCGTGAGGCGCGAGAGAGTGAAGTCCGGGACGTCGCCTGATTGTCGATAAGCCCGGCTGCACCGGGCCGCGCCTGAGCCAGCCGGCAAGGCGCGGGTTCGAGCCGATCACTCCCGCAGCTTGTCCAGATCGGCGAGCACCTCGACCGACGCCGCCTCGACCTTGTCGATCTCGGCCAGGGCCTCGGTCAACCGGCCCATGCCGAACAGCCGCGCGGCTTCCTTGCCGTGCTGATGCACGGCGGCGTGCGGCGCTTCGAGATGGCGAAACGCCGCCTTGCCGCCGTGGCTCGTGGCGCCTTCGCCGTAATACCACTTGCCGAGCCGGCAATTCCTGTGGTCGCTGAGTTCGTCCGCCTTCAGGGTGAGGCGCCCGACCGACATGTCGACCAGGCGCTTCTTCCAGATCACATGATCGGCCTTGGCGAGCCGCACCACCTTGTTGTCGAGCGAGAGGTTCGCGAGCCGGTTCAGCATGCGCCCGACGTTGACGTCGGTCATGCCCATGGTGTCGGCGAGCGATTTCACCTCCTGGGCATTGGCCGTGGCGAGATCGGCGATCACGGTGATGCCTTTCGCGACCTCGTCGGTGGCGAGGTTCTGCTCGGCCAGGATGCCCGAAATCTCCTCCATCTTCGCGCTCACCTGCGCCGTGCGCTGGCCGGCCTCGTCGATCTTCTGGGCGAGGTCGGTCATCTCGCTCATGCCGATCTCGACGGCACGTGCGCCGCCGGCCATGGCTTCGACGATCCCCGCCATTTCGCTCTGCAGCCGCTCGATGCGGCCCTTGATGTCCTCGGTTGCCTTGGTGGTCTGCTGCGAGAGGCTTTTCACCTCGGACGCGACGACGGCAAATCCCCGGCCGAATTCGCCGGCGCGCGCCGCCTCGATCGTCGCGTTCAGCGCCAGCAGGTTGGTCTGGTTGGCGATGGTGTCGATGGTGCCGACGATGGAGCCGATTTCGGCCGAGGCGGCGCTGAGGTCGGCGACCTTGGCGGAGGTGTCGTTGACCGACCGCGCGATGCCGTTCATCGTCTGCAGCGTGCGGCGCACCGCGACCACGCTGTCGTCGACGATGGCGCGCGTCGCGGACGCCTCCGTCGCGGCAGCCGCGCTGGTCTCGCTGATGCTGCTGACGGAAGCCAGCATCTGCACCGAGGCGGAGGCGAGACCCTGGCATCGGGTCGATTGGTCATTGGAGGCCGCGATCAGCCGCGCGCCGCTGACCGAGGCCTCGTTGCTGCTGATGGAGAGTTCGACGGTGGCATCGAGATCGTCGGAGGCGCGCGCGGCCATCGCCTTGGCCAGCCGATGGATCGCCTCGATCAGCTCCGGCTTGACCCGATCGCGCTGGCCGGCCGCGTCGATGCTGGCCAGTTCGCGGTTCAACAGGCCGTTCGACCAGTCGTTCAGGCACTGGATCATCGCGTCCTGAAAGGCCCCCGCCACGCCAACGCCTTGCATCGGCGCGACGGCTTGTTCATCCAAGCTCTTCTGGCCACGAAACCCCAGCATGCTGCCCCCCTCAATTGCCGCCCAGCAACCCGCGGAGCTGACTTGCGTCGGCCTTGATTCGCAACCCACGTAGTTTTGCGGGAGCGCGGCGGGGAGAGCGCGTCCGTTGCGGGTATTGAACCGGCGACCTCTGTGCTATTCTCCGGGGCCCGAAGTGCGCCGGATGTTCGACTGCGTCCGCGTCGACGTGCTGGAAGCGAGCGGCCGCAGGGAGCAGCCTTTCAGCTACGGATGAGCTTCCGGACAAGTGAAGCCGCACGCCCGTCGATATGCCGACCTGCAAGCGGACATCCTAGCGCAATTCCAGCGCCAGTGATTTTCGGTAAGCAATTGATAATCTACAGATTATGGGAAACGACAATCCGGACATAAAAGAGGACATTTATCCACCTGCAGATCGCGGGGAGGCGACCACGCAGATGGGCTGCCCGGTCTGACGCCGCGTCATGCACGGCGCATTGCTTCCGAGCTTCTCAAGCCGGAAGTGCTCGTCTCCAATGGACCGCGGGATCCGCTCCATCTGACGTTTCCTGCCGCGCTCGCTGCGCGCTGGATGCCGGGGCTGTTTCCGGAGAAGACGGAGCAGCCGTGACGCTGCTGGGAATCGTAGCCGTTACATTCACCGTCTGACTCCAAGGCCAAGGCGTAAGCCCTTCGGGCATTGCGAGTCTTCGAGCATTGCGAATCCTCGGCGGCCTTCGCATGAATGGCATGAATTGACGACGCCGGCCGGCGCAGGGGTGATGGATTGTGGTGCGGGCGGTGGGAATCGAACCCACACGACGTTGCCATCGAGGGATTTTAAGTCCCTTGCGTCTACCAGTTCCGCCACGTCCGCTTTGGCCCAGAGGGCGCGCTAGCTCTAGGATGAATCGCGCGCGCGCTCTACAGCATTGTTCGCGTCGCCGTTCCGGCATGATCCGGGCATGATGGCCGGGCCTTTCCCGCGCCCTGGCGGCGGTTCCTGGTCTCTTGAATTATGCGATTGAAATCAGAGGTTTGTCGCATTGTCCGGGCAGGCGTGATGAGCCGGGGATGGCGCTGCGGCACGATCTTTTCTAAAGGGGGCGGGGCCGTCCGGGCAAAGCCTCAATCCGGACATTTGCGCCTGCTTTAGCCAATCTCAACTTTGCGGGCTTACCAAGGTCTTATGATCCAGCGCGTATCCGTTTTCCAGGCTTCGCCGCGCGTCGGCACGGCGCTCGTGCTGTGTGCGCTCGGGCTCTTGCTGTCCGGCTGCGCCGAGATGGGCGAGGGCGTGTCGACCGCCTTTGCCGATCCCGCCCAATTCGAACTCTATGACTGCAAGCAGCTCGAGGCGACGCGCAAGAGCCTGACCAGCCGTGCCGCCGAATTGCAGGGGCTGATCGCAAAGGCCCAGACCGGCTTTGCCGGCCCGGTGGTGGGCGAACTCGCCTATCGCAACGACTACATCTCGGTTCGCGGCCAGCAGCACTTTGCCGACGAGGCCTGGCGCACCAACAAATGCAAGGAAACGCCGGCAGCGGCCACGCCCGCCGCGGCCCAGCCGGCGCCCGCCAAGACCGCGGCGCATGCCAAGCACCAGCCGCCGATGACGGCCGGCAGCACGGTGAATTGAGACCGCGCCGGGATCGGGTTGAAAAGCCATCGCGCCAAGCTGTTTTCGCCCGCCGCCAGGGCATGAAGCCGGCGGCCCGAGGACCTGCTTGCGGTGGCCCGCGACCCGTCATTCCGGACCGGAGTGGGACGGTCCGCTGATCATGGTTCTTTGCTCCCGCAGGGGGGAACACCCACCCCGCGCTTCAGGCGCGGGGTGGGTGTTCCACCACCCGGGGGGGTATAGGGGGGAGACACACACAGGGGGTGGAGGAGGGTGGTGGAAGCCTGGTGGAAGATGGTGGGACAGCGCTGTCTTGCCCCGCCAACCAGATGCTGGCGCACCTTCGGCAGCGATGGGACTTCCGAGCCCGCTCTGGCCGCCGCCTACACCTGCCAGTCGTAGATCCAGCGCT
>NZ_JBAURI010000239.1:0-2534 GCF_049581145.1 Bradyrhizobium sp. | reverse complement strand
GAGCGAGGCATGTCCGTGGCCGCGCCGGCCGCGGCCGGCCGCGGCCCCCGCAGCCGACGATAAGGACGCCGCGTAAAAACCCTACGTGCATCGCAGCCACGCCCTCGGACAGATCCGGGGGCGTTTTTTCTTGTCTTGGATTCTCTTCCTGGGAATTATTTTTGCGGATTACCGTTGCTTGTCCAGCCAACGCCGCAGGAGCCGAGCGTTGCGCATGTTGGCCCGATAAAGCACGTCGATCGCGTCTCCGACGACAGGCATCGTTCCGACCACGCCCTGGACCGCGACATTGCCGAGCATCCGCGCCGTGATGTGCCAGGGCGCACCCAGCGCGCGGGCCTCGTGCACCAGCCAGAGGGAAAACGCGGTGGCGATGATGTCGCCGACCACGGGGATCAGGCCGATGATGCCGTCGATGCCATAGCGGAGATTGGTGCCGGGCAAGATGAAGGCGACGTCGAGCAACTTGGCGACCGCGTCAAGCCGCGCCAGCCTTTGCTCGCGGCTGAGGTTGCCGAACGGATTGGCGCTGGCGAAATCGAAGCGAAATTCGCGAAAACCGTCGCGTAGCGATTCCGGCGGAATCTCCCTGCCGTCCTGATCGATGATCGGGCCACGCGGCTCCGCCGCGCCAAAGCCGGTGCGGGAGGTTTGCGGAGAGCGCGGGTTCCGCGCGGTGGAGATGTTGTCACCCTGCATGCTCATCAGGTGGTAACGCGCGAGAGCTATTCAAGTTGCGTCACCTTCCAGCGCGGCGGTCGGTGTCAGGCCGAAATGGCGGCGAAAGCAGCGATTGAAAGAGGACAGGTCGTTGAAACCGCACTCGAATGCGATCACCGCGGGGCCGTCACGAAGCCGCAGCGGGATGCGGCTCATCCTCGACGAACCTGTGTACCAGCCAGGAGCTGACGGTGGAGGGGATAAAACCGACCAGGCCGTACATGACGAGTTGCAGCAGACCGCTGTCGGAGCCGCGCGAGCCGTAGATCAGCGCCGTGGCGATGAAGGCGACCACACCGACCAACAGCAGGCGCGCCACCGCTCCGATCCGCCTGACATGGAAGAGAATGTCATCCACCGCGCCGATCATCAGCGCCGGCAGCACCCCGAACAGATAGCTATATTGCAATGTCGTGAAGAACACTGCCAGCAGCTTTTCCACCTCAGCGGCGCTGGGCGGACGGCTCCAGTAACCGGACGTGATCGTGCTGATCAAAAGCAGCCAGAAGCCACCGAGCAGCGGCCCGACCGCGGCAAAAATCAGATAGCGTTTCATGCAGCGGCCCTCGCGCTCGCCGGCTCTTTATAGCAGCCGCGCACGCCGCTTGAAGCAGCAATTGGTCGGATGGCGATCCGCAGGGACCGGCTCGGCGACCGGCGCCGAGCCGGTCCCTAAGCCCGCGGCGTCACCCTCCATGCCTGCCTTGCTACTGGTCGCCCCACACCGCGAAGGCGTCTTCGAAAGCGCGCTCGCCTGGGGCGCCCTTTTCGATGGCGATGATGGCGCGACGCTGGTTGGTGTAGACCAGCGGCACGTCGAACCACGAGCGTTCCTTCAGCAGCTGGATGTTGCGTGCGCGATCGGCGTCAACATTGGAGAGGCCGACGAGAAAGAAGCCGTCGGTGACCTTCACCGCGAGCCCAGCAAGCGGCGTGCCGCGCGCCTGCTCATTGGACTTCATCAAGATGCCCGGCACGTTGCTGACGCCGCCGCCGCTGAAATCAGGTGGCAGGATGAAGGTGAGCTCGGCGGTATGGCTCGCCGGCAGCGAAGAATCGGTATTGCGGCGGAACGACATCGTCATCTTGAATTTGCGATCGGGGATTTCGATGTCGGCGCGCACGGCGATATCGGCCGGCTGGTTGCCGGACGCCTTGATCGGTTCGGTGCGCCAGACCACGGTACCGACATATTGCTTCCCCTTGGGATCGTTGGGATCCTCGTCATAGAGCACGACCTTCTGCGCCACCGGCGCGGCCTCGTCGGTCGAGGACGGCTGGCCGACCCGGTCGGGGATCTTGGGTTTCGACAACGGTGTCGAGTTGTCCTTCGGCACGTCCACCACAGGCGACGATTTGAACATGCCGCCCACGCTGGAAACGACAGACTTGCCCCACAGGATCGCCGCGCCGACCAGGATCAGCACAATGCCGACGGCGATCGCGCTCTTGAACGGAAACACCATGCCAGCACGGGCGCGCTTCGGCTCGCGTTCCGGGCTGATCCGTGTGCGCGAGGGCAGCGGCGGCGGCGCCGACGCATAGCGGTCGCCTTCGTCGATCGGCTCCTCAAAAGAATAGGGCGCTTCGAGCTCGCCGCTGCGGTTCTCGAGCCCGGGCTCGAGCCGGTCGTACTCCGGCGACGGCGATGGCACGTTGGCGTAGGTTTTCCGCGCTGCACGATTGGCCTGCGCCGTGGCGCGACCAAGATCGTCAACGTCGGCGGTGATGTCGCGGAAGCCGCGCATGCCGGTCGCGGGCGGCCCGCCATTGTCGGCGCCGCGGCGTGGTGTCGCACCTGAGCGGTCGCGGAC
>NZ_JBAURI010000238.1:0-1976 GCF_049581145.1 Bradyrhizobium sp. | reverse complement strand
GTCCATAGACCGTCTCGGTCGGGAACGCGACCAGGCCGCCTGCCGCGAGACAGCGCGTGGCGGCGGCCACGGCGGCCGCGGAGGCCGGCAGCATCGCGGTGATCGGGTCCAGTTCAGCTTGATTCACTTGGCTCGCTCTACGTTGACTTGGTTCACCCAGTTCAGTCCGATTGCTGGGCAAAATCGGTGAATTCGATGCCTTGCGGTGCGGCACACCCAAGGCTATAAGCCGCGTTCTTAGTCGGAGTGTGGCTCAGCCCGGTAGAGCACTGCGTTCGGGACGCAGGGGTCGCAGGTTCGAATCCTGCCACTCCGACCATTCTTTCAAATACTTATAGTTTCGATGATTTTCGTTCGCAATGAAATGCGCAACGAAATGATTGATTTGGAGCCTTATCGCCGTCCTCCAAACGCCTCTGCTGCCTCTTCCTGGAAATCCGGGTGGTGATGGCCATAGTTGGCCTCCAGCTGCTCAACCGTCATTCCCAGCCAGCCAGCGGCCTCCCACATGTCGACGCCGGCCTGCATCAGCCACGTTGCTGCTGTGTGGCGCAGGGAATGCCGCACCACATCACAGCCAAGTCCTGCATCCTCCAGAATTCCCTCCCAAGCCGACCTGATCTTACCGGCAAGCGGCTGGCCGTCGTTCACGCGATTGACGACGAACCGGATCTGCTCGCCATTCTTCAGAATGCCAGCCGCGCGCAGCTCAGCCGAACGCTTCTGATCAATCCTGCACCAACGAACCAAGTGGGGACGCAAGCGGGCGGCGATCTTTGCCGCAGGTCGCCGCTTCTTGGTGGATCGCTCCAGGGCGCCTTTACCCTGATAGACCATCGCATCCAGGTTCATCCACGGATGGGTCATGGTGGGTACCCATTGCGTGCGCCGGATAGTTTCCTCGCGGCGGGCACTGTAAATGCCGATCAGGCAAAAGCGCGCAGCTGGGTAACGCCTGCGGATAATCCAACGCTCACGGCGCAACAGGGTGCCGTCTTCCCTGCGCTTCCAGCTCACTCCTTCAATATCCCACACATAGCCGATTGCAGCACCGACGAGCCTTGCGGCTTCATTGCGCGTCAGCCAGCGGTGTCGGCCTTCCGCCTTGGGAGGCAGGGCAATCTTCGGGACCACGCTCAGCGTGTGTTCCGCATGGTACGCGTTGAGGGCAGCCCGTAAATCTTCAAGCCGGCGCCGCGCGGTTTGGTCGGACACCTTGCGTTCGCGAGGCTTGATCCCCGCTCGCCTGTTGCTTTCATTAGGCGTGCCGGTGGACCAATCGACAAAATCGCGACAGAGTTGCGCCCTGATGGCGCTGACCGTCTTGTCGCCGAAGAAGTTATTAAGATCGAGCAGGCGGATCAGCATCAAGTCATGCTGCGCCCAGGCTCGCTCGTCATTCTCGTCCTTGGGCCGCTTCGAGATCTCGTAAGCGGTGAGGACGTCGGCTATTGCGAGGACACCAGGGTCAGTCGCTCCAATTGTACTGGTGTGTCGTCCACCAATGTAATTTTCGAGCGCCTTCGCAGCGCCGTCAATGTCGTCGCGGCCGCAACCTGTGCGGATTTGCCGGCCACGGTCGAGGATGATCCAGGTGTTGTCGTCCTCTCTGAACCAGAGTCGTGGTGGCTTGGCTTTGCGGCCCGGCATGACCGCTTGACCAATTTTCGGATGGCACGAGGCGTGGTCAGATCCTTGCCTGCCACTTTGGCGATTTCAAGAGTCCCGACAGCCGCTGCCCTGCGCAATGATGATAATGTCAATGGACCTTGCGGGAAAAATACGACAGCGGCCTCGACAAGGGTCATTACTTCGTCCTCGTCCCATTGGCCGGGATGAGGTCGTTCTTTCGCACGCGCGAGTTTGTCGGTTTTACCCATGTCTTGCACGCGGTTCTCATGATTGCCAGATCTTTGGCTCGGCCCTTCTATTGAAGGTGTACGCAAATCTGGTCTCCGGGAAGCGTGCTGCTTGGC
>NZ_JBAURI010000237.1:0-3385 GCF_049581145.1 Bradyrhizobium sp. | reverse complement strand
AGCCTGGACCACCCAGCAGTTGATCGGTGCCGACCGAGGATGCGACCAGCGGCAGGATCGGCCCCGCCAGCGGGCGCGGCGCGGGCTGCCCGGGCAGCGCATTGGCGTCGGGCGTCGCCGGCTCCGTCGGCAACGCGATCGGACCGGACCGTGCGGCCAAAAGTCGCGTGATCTCGCGTTCGACGTAATGCGCGAGCTTGCGGGCGCCGGGGGTCGTGAAATAGACGCCGTCATCGCTGCGGAGTTTGCGGGGCTGGCCCTCGAAGTCGGGTCCCCTTGACATGAAACGGCCGGCCTCGTCGACGAAGCCGTCCCAGACATCGACATAGGTGATGCCGGCCTTGCCGGCCGCATCGCGGTAGAGCGCGTCCAGGAACAAGGCGTCCGACGTTCCCTTTGGACCACGGATTGCGGGAAGCCCAACCCAGATCACGGGTACGCCCTTGGATTTGGCCACTGCGATCATCTCTTCGATCTTCTTGGTGTAGAGCTCGACCCAGCGATCGTCGCGAAACTCATAGATGCCATTGGGCGAGCGCGCGGCCTTCTCCGGCGTGAGAGGCGGCAGGTCGCTATTGTCGGCATCCTCAGGCGGCAGTTCGGTATCAATCGCCTTGTCACCGGGCTTGGCAGCGCCGTCGGCGGTGTCGTCCGGCTTGGATTTCGCATCCCCCTTGCCGCGTGCGTCTTTCTTGTCGGCTTTCTTGTCAGCCGTCTTGTCGGGCGCAGGCTCGCGCAGCGAGATGCGGTCGTTGAGGCCGAGCATGATCACGATGATGTCGGGCTTCTCGGTGGCGAGAATGCCCTTGGCGGCCGCGGCCCAGTCGGCCGGATCGCCCTTGGGCTGATACTTGATCAGGCCGGAGGTGTTCTTGGCCCGGCGGACCACGCCCATATCGGGCTGGTCGGTGAAGGCGTCCTCGAGCCCATAGGCCAGCCAGTCGGCCATGCCGTCGCCGAGCACCAGCACGTTGCGCTCAGGCTCGGTCTCGCGCTTTTGCGGCGGCGGCGCCTTGGAGAAATCCTGATAGACGCGCTTCGGCGCCTGCGGCTGAAACGGCTGGAAGAAATCGCCGCCGAACCAGCCGCCAAACCCGCCGCCGCGCTGCGCCGGGCGTTGTCCGCCGAAGCCGCCGAAGTTGAAGAACTGGGCCGAAGCCGGTCCGACCACGCCAACCAACAGCGCAACCGTCAATCCCAGCACCAGCAGCGGGCCGGTCTCTGTGAGCTTTCCAAGCAAGGATTTCAGCTTCGACATGCAGCTCGGTCGCGATGAGAAATCGACGGTTACGATACTAGCGGAATCAGGCCGCAAGCGGGCGGATTCGATGCCATAAACTCGCGCGCGGCCGCCGCCGTCAAGGGCGGAGGTCAAATGTCGCGATCAGGGTTACTCGGACGCCGAAAACAGGGCGGTTTCAGTGCCCGCGGAGCCGCTCCAGCACCTCGGCGGTGGCAAATCCATCCGCTGGCGCCCCGATCGAGGCCTGGAACCCGCGTAACGCCTCTCGGGTCTGGCCGCCGAACTGACCGTCGGGAGTTCCATTGTAAAACCCCCGCTGGGCCAAAAGCTGCTGCAGTTCCAGGCGCTCCTCGCGCGACAATTCGCGCTCCTGGCGCGGCCAGGGCTGCACGAAGGGCTGGCCGCCGCGCAACCGGTCGGCGAAATGGCCGATCGCCAGGGCATAGGCCTCGGCCGGGTTGTACTTCATGATGACCCGAAAATTCTGCAGCATCAGGAAGCCGGGCCCCTCTGCGCCGGCGGGCGCCAGCAGGTAGCCCTTTTCGGTGGGGTGCGGGAAGGCTTCCCCGTTGGGGCGCTTGATGCCGAGGTTTTCCCATTGCGTCATCGTCATCATCCTGGCGCGGTCCGCCAGCATGTAGTTGAAGCCCTGCGGCACCACGACCTCGTAGCCCCAGGTCTGGCCGGCCTGCCAGCCATCCTTTTTCAGGTTGTTGGCGGTCGAGGCGATCAGGTCGGCGGGGTCGTCGACCACGTCGCGGCGGCCATCGCCATCGGCGTCGACGGCATAGCGCTTGAAAGCGGTCGGCATGAATTGCGTCGGCCCGAACGCGCCGGCCCAGGAACCGTGCATCTGCTCGGGCTTGAGATCGCCGCGGTGCAGGATTTCCAGGGCGGACAGAAATTCCTCGCGGAAATAGGCCTGGCGGCGGCCGACGCAGGCGAGCGTCGCGGTCGACTGCAGCACGCTGCGATCGCCGATCTGGGTCGAGTAGTTGGATTCGATGCCCCAGATCGCCGCGATCGCATAGCGGTCGACGCCATAGGCCTTCTCGGTCGCGTCGAACTGCGCCTTGTATTGGGTGAGCACCTCGCGGCCCTTGGCGAGCCGATTGTCGTTCACCAGGATATCGAGATAGTCCCAGATCGATTTGGTGAATTCGGGTTGCGCATCCAACAGGTCCATGATGTGCAGATCGGGCGCAAGCCCTGCGGTGAAGCGGTCGAAACTTTCGCGCGAAATGTTACGGTGCGCCGCGTCCGGCCACATTCCCGCGATGCAATTGTCGAAATTGGCCGCCGCTTCCTTGATCGCACTCGCGGTCATCAAGGGGTGGCCGGAGGCGCCATCCTCGCCGCTCCAAGGCTGCGGCCCTCCGCTTTGCATCTGCGGGCCGCCGCCTTGCGCCGGCGTCCCGGAGGCCGCGGGCTGGCTGCTGTTCGGCGCCGAGCCGGAGAAGAGACTGCCGAGGAAATTCAGTGGCCCGCTACCGCTTGAGGACTGCGCAAGGGCTTTGCCGGACAGCAACAGGGCCGCCGCGACGATCACCGCGCCAGTCCGTCCTTTTGCCCTGCTTCCCGCCCGCTCTGCCATGTCCCACCCCGATTGTCCCAAAAATCAGGCTTTCAGGAGGCCCCATCCTGGTTTCCAAGAGGTTAACGACGGGATCAACAACCACCTCCGGACCCCCATCCTACCTTCTTTGGCGGGCGGGGGCGAGGAACCAACCCACTGCATCGGCCTTTGTTAGCGGTTGCAAACAGGCTACCAACATACGATCAAGTTCCCCACGCTCTCGTCAGGTATTCCGACAACCCATGAAAATCCGCAAAGCCGTATTCCCAGTTGCCGGCCTCGGCACCCGCGTCCTGCCCGCCACCAAGGCAATGCCGAAGGAAATGCTGACCATCGTCGACAAACCGCTGATTCAATACGTGGTCGACGAGGCCAAGGAGGCTGGCATTGAACACTTCATCTTCGTCACCGGCCGCAACAAGGTCGTGATCGAGGATCATTTCGACCGGATGTACGAACTCGACGCCACGCTGGCCGCGCGCGGCAAGACGGCCGAGATGGAACTGCTGGCGCGCGACCAGCCCGGCGCGGGCGCCGTGAGCTTCACCCGCCAGCAGGCGCCGCTC
>NZ_JBAURI010000236.1:0-1784 GCF_049581145.1 Bradyrhizobium sp. | reverse complement strand
GGCTCGACATCCCGGCGATCGCGTTCTTCCCCTATACCGAGTCCAATCTCAAGGACGAGCGGGGCAGCGAAGCCTTCAACGACGGCAATCTCGTCTGCCAGGCCTGCCGCGCCATCAAGCGCGAATTCCCTCAGATCGGCCTCGTCACCGATGTCGCCCTCGACCCCTATACGAGCCACGGCCACGACGGCCTCATCAGGGAGAGCGCGACGGGCGAAATCACGATTCTCAACGACGAGACGGTCGAGGCGCTGGTGCGCCAGGCGCTCATCCAGGCGCGCGCCGGCGCCGACGTCATCGCTCCCTCCGACATGATGGACGGGCGGGTCGGGGCGATCCGCGAGGCGCTCGATGCCGAAGGCTTCCTCGACGTCCAGATCATGGCCTACGCGGCCAAATACGCCTCCGCCTTCTACGGGCCGTTCCGCGACGCGCTGGGCTCGGCGGGAGCGCTCAAGGGCGACAAGCGCACCTATCAGATGGACCCGGCCAACAGCGACGAGGCGCTGCGCGAAGTCGAGCTCGACCTCGACGAAGGCGCCGACATGGTGATGGTCAAGCCTGGCATGCCCTATCTCGACATCATTCGCCGGGTGAAGGACGAATTCGGCGCGCCGACTTTCGCCTATCAGGTGAGCGGCGAATATTCGATGATCATGGCGGGATCGCAAAACGGCTGGATCGACGGCGATAAGGCGATGATGGAAAGCCTCATCGCCTTCAAGCGCGCCGGCGCAGATGGGGTGTTGACATACTTCGCGGCCCGGGCGGCGGAGAAGCTGAAGAAGGCGTAAATCGAATAGGCCGTGGCTGATATTGGCATGTACGGCCCCCTTCGTCGGAGCGCGCGACAGGAGGAATATTATGGTCCGCAAATTCGCGATCGGCGCGGCGCCGGCAGCAGTCATTGTCCTCTCGTCCGCGGCTTTCGCTCAGCAAACCGGCGGTACGGCCGAAGAAGCAAAGGCCATGTTGATGAAAGCGGTCGCCGCAGTGAGAATGGATGAGACCAAAGCGCTCGACATGTTCAACAAGGGAGAAGGCGGATTCCGGGATCGAGACCTCTACGTCTTTTGTGTGAATGCCACCGACGGCACGTTCGTTGCAATTGGCAATCCCAACCTCAAGCAAGCGCTCGGCACAGACGTGCGCGCCGCACAGAACTCCACGGGCAAGCTGTTTGGCGCGGAAATCTACGCGGCGATCCAGAAGCCTGAAGGTCAAATCACTGAAGTCAGCTATGAGGCGCCAAAGCCGAGCGCCGATGATACGCTGGCTGCGAAGGTAAGCTTCGTAGCCAGGGCTGACAGCGATCTCGGCTGCGGCGTCGGCTATTACAAGTAGACGGTTCCGAACCCGGCAATCTTGTGGCGCGCCGAGTTACGACGGCTGCGTTCCTGCCGGACCGCCTATTACATAAATTTTTATGTACATTGATTGGCGTCGCTGCAGGCATCGATCCCTGGATTGTTGCAGCTCCAGTAGCCGGTGCAGCCGGAGGCGGGGCTCCAGATTTGCCATTGATTGCCGTTCGGAGGACAGACCGAGGTATCCGTGTTCTGTCTGTGGACCTCGCATCGAGTTTTCTGCTCGGCCTTCTGCGCGCTCGCCATCGGCGCAGCGAGCATCCCAAGCGGGAGCAGCAACATGAGCGCAAGAATCAACTTTCGCATTCGACGCTCCCTGCTTTGAACCGCGTAGCCCATGACAGCCGCGGGATTCGCAAATTTGCCCCAGGCCCTGGCTCGAGGCAAGCAGGGCGCCTCTGACGAAAACGGCTCGGT
>NZ_JBAURI010000235.1:0-13251 GCF_049581145.1 Bradyrhizobium sp. | reverse complement strand
ATCTTTGTGATCGCCATGCTTTTAAATGATATCTGTCATTCCATTGACAGTCCAAATATGGGGACTATTTTGGAAAACATCAAGTTTCCTAAATATCCCGGCGCTCAACGACTCCAGTTTCCGTTTGTTCGCAAGGGGATAGAACCACAACGGGGCAATCATGAGCCGCCATACCGCATCCTTCCAGGCCGAACGTCCGGCTTCGGCCGAAACCGTGCAGGAGCTGCTGCCTAAACCAGATCAGGCGCCCACGACGACAGCCACGCCGGCGCGCAATCGCAAGGAGACGTTCCGGCGATTCCTGATGGCTGGTGCCGCGGTCGCCGTGCTGGCCGGCGCGGGCTGGTACGGCTTCGACTATTGGACGGTCGGCCGCTTCCTGGTCTCGACCGACGACGCTTATGTCCAGGCCGACAACACCACCATCGCGCCGAAAGTTTCGGGCTATCTCATCGAGGTCGCGGTCGGGGACAATGAGCGCGTGAAAGCGGGCCAGGTGCTGGCGCGGATCGACGATCGCGATTTCAAGGTCGCGCTCGACCAGGCCAAGGCGGATGTCGCGGCCGCCCAGGCCGCAATCGCAAGCAAACAGGCGCAGCTCGACGTGCAGCAGACCGTGATCGCGGCGGCCAAGGCGACGATCGACGTCGACACCGCGGCGAAGACCTTCGCGAACCAGGAGAACAAGCGCTACACCGAGCTCGCCGCCACCGGCTTCGGCAGCGTGCAGAACGCACAGCAGGCACAATCGCGCAATGCCGGCGCCGACGCCGCGATCCTGCGCGATACCGCGAACTTCGCCTCCGCGCAAAAACAGGTGGAGCTGCTCAAGGCCGAGACCGCCCAGGCAGTCGCGGCGGCGGCGCGGGCAGCCGCGCAGCAACGGCAGGCCGAGCTCAATCTCGGCTACACCACGATCATCGCGCCGATCGACGGTGTCGTCGGCAACCGAACCTTGCGTGTCGGCCAGTTCGTGCAGGCCGGCACCCAGCTGATGTCGCTGGTGCCGGCGACGGGGGCCTATGTCGTGGCGAATTTCAAGGAGACCCAGCTCACCGACGTCCGCGAGGGACAGGCGGTCGATGTCGACGTCGACATGTTCCCCGGCAAGACCGTGCATGGCCATGTCGATAGCCTGGCGCCGGCCAGCGGCCAGGAATTCGCGCTGCTGCCGCCGGACAACGCCACCGGCAATTTCACCAAGGTGGTGCAGCGCATCCCGGTGAAGATCGCGCTCGACGGCGACGCAGCGATCGCGCTGCGGCCAGGCATGTCGGTGATCCCGACCATCGAGACCCAATCGCGCCAGGAAGCTCCTGCGCACAATCCTGCGCATTCCAGTGCTGAAGCCAGAGTGGCCTACGTCCATTCCACGAGGTGATGCCATGTCAACGCTCGCCCTTTCGGCCGCGACAGCCGCGCCCTTCCCCGTCTCGACTGTGCCGCAAGCCGCCGCCGATCGCGCCAGCGTCACGGTCTGGATTGCAATTCTGGCGGCGATGATCGGCGCGTTCATGGCCATCCTGAACATCCAGATCACCAACGCCTCGCTGCTCAACATCGAGGGCGGCATCGGCACCGGTGTCGACAACGGCTCCTGGATCTCGACTTCGTATCTGATCGGCGAGATCATCGTGATCCCGCTGACCGACTACCTCAGCCGGGTGTTCTCGTTCCGCAAGATCATGCTCGCGCACGCGACGCTGTTCGCGGCGTTCTCGGTCGCCTGCGCCTTTGCCCATGACCTGCCGTCGATGATCGCGATGCGCGGCCTGCAGGGCTATTTCGGCGGCGTGCTGATCCCGATGGCGTTCACGCTGGTCTTCACCAAACTGCCGAAGCGCCAGCAGCCGATCGGACTTGCCATGTTTGCGCTCGCGGTGACGTTTGCGCCCGCGATCGGGCCGACGATCGGCGGCTATCTCACCGAAAATTACGGCTGGCAGACCATTTTCTTCGTCAATGTGGTGCCGACCGCGGTCATGGTCACCACGCTGTTTTTCACCCTCGAACGCCAGCCGATGCAGCTATCGCTGCTGCGTGAAGGCGACTGGTTCGGCATCGCGACCATGGCGGTCGGCCTGTCGGCGCTGCAGGCCGTGCTGGAAGAGGGCAACAAGGACGACTGGTTCGGCTCGCCCTTCATCGTGCGGCTGGCGGTGATCGCCGCGGTCAGCCTGACGCTGTTCATCGCCAACGAGCTCCTGGTGGAAAAGCCGCTGCTGCGCTTGCGGCTTCTCACCCAGCGCGATTTCGGCATGGGCACGCTCGCCGCGGTGTTCGTCGGCTTCGCTCTGTTCGGCTCGATCTATCTGCTGCCGGCCTATCTCGGCCAGGTGCAGCGCTACAACGCCGAGCAGATCGGCAGCGTGCTGGCCTGGACCGGCCTGCCGCAATTGATACTGATCCCGCTGGTGCCGAAGCTGATGCAGCGCCTCGACCCCCGCTATATCGCCGCCATTGGCATGCTGCTGTTCGCCTACAGCTCGTTCATGAACACGACGATGTCGCTCGACTATTCCGGCGACCAGCTCTGGATCCCCAACATCGTCCGCGCTATCGGCCAGGCCCTGATGCTGGCCCCGTTGAGCGCCGTCTCGCTCGGCAGCGTCGCGGCGCAGGATGCCGCGGCGGCGTCCGGCATCTCCAACATGATGCGCAATCTCGGCGGCGCCGTCGGCACCGCGGTGCTGGCTACCATCGTCACCAAGCGCGAGCAGTTCCACTCCAACATCATCGGTCAGTCTGTCAACCTCGGCCGCGAGGAGGTGCGCACCCGCATCGCGGAACTGACCAACTATTTCCTCAGTCACGGCGTAACCGACCCGACCAGCGCCCACCAGCAGGCGATCATTGCGCTCGGCAACACGGTGAAGCGCCAGGCGCTGGTGATGGGTTTTTCCGACACGTTCGCGATCCTCGGCATCGTGCTGATCCTCGCTGCCGTCGCGATCCTGTTGACGCGCAAGGCGAAGGTAGCCGCCGCGGCGGCCGGTGCGCATTGAACGGGATGCCGCGTTCGCTCGCGCCTCCGAAATAGGCAAAGTCGCGAATTTCGCGGACGTAAGCTTGCTTTTCGAGGCCAAACCCCGCGTAAAATCTCCTCACTGCCGCCCGCTTGCCCGTCCCCTCCCGTTCGATTATGTATAGACATGTTCGGGACGAGGAGCGACCGGCATGAGCGATTACGTACTGGCCTTCGACGGGATCGGGCAGGATTTTCCGATGCCGGGCCAGCGCGCGACGATCCGCGTGCTCGACGGCATCAGCTTCGACGTCGAGCGCGGACAATTCGTCGCGGTGATCGGCCCGAGCGGTTGCGGCAAGAGCACGCTGTTGCAAATGGCGGCCGGCCTGTTGCGGCCGACGCGCGGCGCGGTGCATCATCGCGGCCGCGCAGTCACGTCGGTCAACACCGAAGTCGGCTTCGTGCCGCAGCAGGCGCAGCTGTTTCCATGGAAGAGTCTGGCCGAGAATGTCGAGCTTCCGCTGCTGCTGCGCGGGGTCGCGGTCAGCGAACGGCGCGAACGCGTGGCGGGCGCGCTCAATGCAGTCGGTCTCGACGGCTTTGAGCGGCATTTTCCGAGCCAGCTCTCCGGCGGCATGCAGAAGCGTGGATCGATCGCGCGCACCTTGGTGTACCGGCCCGACATCATCCTGATGGACGAGCCGTTCGGCGCGCTCGACGCCCAGACCCGCATGGTGATGCAGAACGATCTGCAGACGCTGTCGCTGCAAGCCGGAGCGACCATCGTGTTCGTGACCCATGACATCACCGAAGCCGTGCTGCTGGCCGATCACGTCGTGGTGCTCAGCCAGCGGCCGTCGCGGTTGTTGGCCAATATTCCGATCGACCTGCCGCGGCCGCGCAACATGTTCGAGCCGTTCCGCAACACCGGTTTCGAGGCGGCCTATGATGCGGTCTGGACCGTATTCAGATCGCAGATCGACATCGGACGCGCACATTGAGCGAGGGCAGCCCGATGACCGAGATGATCTATGATGCGTCATCCACAGCGGAGCAGACGGCCGCGCGCCGCAGCGCCTGGATGGCCAAGGCGACGCACGGACTGCTCGCGCTGCTTCCGGGCATCGTCCTGCTGTTGTTCTGGCAATGGGCGTCGGGCCGGCTGATCAGGGAAATCTATGTCAGCAAGCCGACCGCCATCGCCGCGCGGCTGTTCGAGCTGTTCGCTTCCGGCGAAATCTATCCGCATCTGTGGACGACGGGACAGGAGCTCGTGCTCGGCTACGTGATCGGCGTCAGCGGCGGCGTGGTCGGAGGCTACGCGCTAGGTCGCTCGCCGCGGCTGGCGCGCATCTTCGAGCCCTATGTGATGGCGTTCTACGGCGTGCCGAAGATCGCGCTGGCTCCTCTGTTCATCATCTGGTTCGGCATCGGCATGTGGTCGAAAGTCGCGCTCGCTTCGATCATGGTGTTCTTCCTGGTATTCTACAACGTGTTCGCGGGCGTGCGCGGCGTCGATCGTGAACTGGTGAATCTGACACGTGTGATGGGCGCCAACCAGCGCCAGCTCACCTATCACGTCTTCCTGCCGGCCGCGGCGCCCTATGTCATGCTCGGGATGCGGATGGCGATTCCCTACAGCGTGATCGGCGTGATCGTCGGTGAGTTCACCTCCTCGACCCAGGGACTTGGCCTGTTCATTCACGAAGCATCAGCCACCTACGATCCTGCCGGCGTGTTCGCTGGCATCGTGATCCTGCTCGGCTTCGTGATGATCGCGGGCGCGCTGGCCGGCCGGCTGGAACGGCGACTGCTGCGCTGGCGGATCGCCTCAGGTCCGGGCCCAAGCGATATCTGACGATCCCCTGTTACAACCGGAGTCCATCATGCGTCCGATCCCCCGATTGCCGAGAGCAGCCGCGCTCGCTGCATCATTGCTGCTGCTGGCGCCCAGGCCGGCTTCTGCGGAGGACACCGTGCGCATCGCACAGGGTGTCTCCGCCCTGAGCTTTCTGCCGATCTGGGCCGCACGGGCATTGAACACGTTTGCCGGCCAAGGCCTTTCGGCAAGCGCGATGGTCGTGCCCGGCGGCGATGCGGCAGCGCTCGCAGCCCTTGACGCCGGCGACATCGATCTGGCCGCGGTCGGCTCGGAGACGGTGCTGCGGGCAGACGCCAAGGGCCAGCCGTTCGAGATCGTCTACGCCTTGATGTCGAAAGTGACGCTGCAGCTGGTCGTGTCGCCCGCGGTGCTGGAACGCGCAGGCGTGAAGCCGGGCGATCCCCTCGACAAGCGCCTGGGCGCACTCAAGGGCGCCACCGTCGGGGTTGCCGCCGTCGGCGGCACCCAGGATGCCGCGGCGCGATGGCTTGCGGCCAAGGGCGGTCTCAACCCGAAGACCGACATCAAGGTCGCGCAGATCGGCAATCCCTTGGCGCTGCAGGCAGCGCTCGACAACAAGCAGATCGACGCCTTCGTGCTGTCGCCGCCCGAAGGGTTTCTGGCGGAGAAGTCCGGCGCCGGCAAGATCATCGCGTCGCTCGGCGATGACTTTCCTCAGCTCAACCATCAGCCCTATCTCGTGCTCGTGGCCAAGAAACCGATCGACGACCAGAAGGCGGCGCTGTTCGTGAAGACCGCGCGCGCGTTGCAGGCCGCAAGCGACCGCGTGATCAAAGAGCCCGCGGCGACCGCGGCGGCGATCCAGAAGCAATTCTTCCCCAAGGCAGCCCCCGAGGCGATCACGGCGGCAATCAACGCCATGAGCAGCGGCGTCGCCGATGGCGGCAAGCTCGACGCGAGCGGCTTTGCGAACCTGTTGGCCTCAGCCAAGGAGATCGGGACCGATTTCGGCAAGGATTTCGACGCCAAGACGGCCGAGAACGATCTGTGGACCGATCGCTTCGTCGACGAGGCCGGAGCGAAGTCGTCAAAGCAAAAATAGCCGAGGGCGGCCGATCAGCCGGCCGGCGTGAAGCGCGCGATCAAATCATAGAGCGCGGCGGGATGAATGAGACGCACGGCGGTGATTGGCTCGCCATTGCGCCAAGTGCGGCGCTCGACGACGAGACAGGCGGCGCCGACCTCGATCTGCAGCTCGTCGGCGACCGGCCGGTCGGCATTGCAGGCGGAGATGCGATGTTCGGCTTCGGTCCAGGGCACGTGCTCGACCAGCCAGGTGCTCGGCGACACCATCGAAAAGTCCTCATCAAGCGCCTTCGGCACCGCGTCGAGATTGAGCAGCCTGTCCTCCAGTGCAAAGGGTTGTTTTGCCGCGTCGTGGCGGCACCGCAGCGCCAGCACCGGCGCGCGCAGCTCGATGTCGAGCCGCGCCTTGTCCTGCCGCGTGGCGCCGCGCTTCTGCCGCGCCAGAAGCTGATAGCCATAGCGCGCGCCACGGCGTTCGACCTCCGCCTTCAAATCCGGAATTTGCAGCACTGCCGACTGCACCTTTGGCCGCGACACAAAGCTTCCGGCGCGACGACGACGCTCGACGAGCCCGGCCGCCGCCAGCGCCGACAGCACCTTGTTCACCGTCATGCGCGAGCAGGAATACGTCTCCATCAGCTCATGCTCGAAGGGAACGCGATGCCCCGGCGGCCATTTGCCGGACAGGATCCGGCCTTCGAGATCGCTGCGGATGCGCTGATAGAGCGCGACGCCGCCACCGGCCTCAAGTTTCGATGCTCCGTTCATGCGGCGAGCAATCCCTCAAGCCGTCGGCGGAACGCGGCGGCGATCGCGTCCGCCTGGTGATGCCTGCCGCTTGTCACAACCTTGCGCCCCGATGTCCAGACGCAGTCCACGGGCGAGCGGCGGCTGGCGAAGATGAAGCTGTCGAGCAGCGCATCGCCGGAACGGCCGGCGAGCGCGAGATTGCCGGTGTCGAGACTGACGATGTCCGCGGACTGCCCTTCGGCAAGTCCGCCGGTCACTCCGAGCGCCTGCGCGCCGCCGGCAAGCGCGCCGTCAAACAGCGCGCGGCCGGTCGACAGGGTCTCCGGGCTCGCGAGCACATTGCGCGCGCGTCGTGTGAGGCGCTGGGCGTATTCGAGTTGGCGCAGTTCGTCGGCCACGCCGATCAGGACGTTGGAATCGGTGCCGATGCCGAAACGTCCGGCGGTCGCGAAAAATGGGGTGGCATTGAAGATGCCATCGCCCAGATTGGCCTCCGTCACCGGGCAGAGGCCCGCGACCGCGCCCGTTGCCACCAGCGCGCGCGCCTCGTCGTCCGTCATGTGCGTGGCATGGATCAGGCACCAGTGCCGGTCGAGGGGCATGTGCTCGAGCAGCCACTGCACCGGGCGCCGGCCGCTCCACGCCATGCAGTCGTCGACCTCCTTGGTCTGTTCAGCGATGTGAATGTGGATCGGACCGCCGCCGGCGAGCGGCAGGATCGCGGCCAGCTCATCGGGTGTCGCGGCCCGCAATGAATGCGGCGCGATGCCGACCACGCCATCCTGATGTCCGTTGATGGCGCGTCGCGAGGCATCCATCACATCGGCGAAGCGATCCACGCCGTTGATGAAACGCCGCTGCCCATCGCTCGGTGGCTCGCCGCCGAAACTGAAATGGGCATAGAACACCGGCAGCAGCGTCAAGCCGATGCCGCTGGCCCGGGCGGCGGCGACCACGCGCTCGGCGAGCTCGCCGATGTTGTCGTAGGGCGCGCCCGACGGATCGTGGTGGATATAGTGAAACTCGCCGACGCGGGTAAACCCCGCCTCGAGCATGTCGACATAGGCTTGTGCGGTGATGGCCTCGACATCGTCAGGTGTCATGCGACCGACGAACCGGTACATCAGTTCGCGCCAGGTCCAGAAATTATCTGCCGAGCTGGCTCTCAGCTCGGTCAAGCCTGCCATGCCGCGCTGGAAGCCATGGCTGTGAACATTGGCAAGCCCCGGCAGTCCGATCGCGTGCCGCTCGTCACCGCTGTCGGGCGACGCGCCGCGTTCGACCGCTGCGATGCGGCGATCCGCGACGGATATCCTGACGTCGCGCGACCAGCCGCCGGGCAGCAAGGCCTCGCTGAAGAACAATTGCGTCAAGCTGACTCCTCCGACGGCGAGGCGACGCTGGACAGCGCCGCGTTAAATATGTATAGACAAATAAGCAACCTGCCTTCAAGAGGATCGCGAGTTTCCATCGTCATGCCCGACGCTGATCATGTCTGGTACCGCGCCCGGCTTGCAACGCTGTCGCCGCAACGAGACGGCCTCGGCATCGTCGACGATGGCCTGATCGCGGAGCGCGGCGGCATGATTGTCTACGCCGGTCCGGCGGCCGATGCGCCGTCCGGTCTCGCAACAGCGAACCGGATCGACTGCGAAGGGCGCTGGATCACGCCCGGCCTGATCGATTGCCACACCCATCTCGTCTACGGGGGAAACCGCGCGCACGAATTCGAGCTGCGGCTTGCCGGCGCAAGTTATGAGGAGATCGCGCGCCGCGGTGGCGGGATCCTATCGACGGTCACGGCGACGCGGCAGGCCAGCGAAGACCAGTTGGTCGCGACCGCCCAGCGCCGGCTCGATGTCTTGATCGCCGAGGGCGTCACCACCATCGAGATCAAATCGGGCTACGGCCTCGAGCTTGCGACCGAGCGCCGGCAATTGCGCGCGTCACGGCGGCTGGGGCAGCTCAATCCGGTCACCGTGAAGACGACGTTCCTCGGCGCTCACGCGCTGCCGCCGGAACGCGCCGGCGATTCGAAGGGCTACATCGCATCCGTCTGCGACGAGATGATGCCGGCACTCGCCAACGAAGGCCTGATCGATGCGGTCGATACCTTCTGCGAGGCGATCGCCTTCTCGGCCGACGAGACGGCGCAGGTTTTGTCCCGCGCACGCGACCTCCGACTTGCCGTCAAGCTGCACGCCGACCAGCTCTCCAACCTGCACGGCGCTGCGCTTGCGGCAAAATTCGGCGCATTGTCGGCCGATCACCTCGAATATGCCGATGAGGACGGCGTCGCCGCGATGCGGCGCGCAGGTACCGTCGCCGTGGTGCTGCCCGGCGCGTTTTATTTTCTGCGCGAGCGGCAGGCGCCGCCGATCGCACTGATGCGACAGCATGGCGTACGAATCGCGCTTGCGACCGACAGCAATCCCGGCAGCTCGCCCCTGACCTCCTTGCTTCTCGCCATGAACATGGGCGCCACCCTGTTTCGCCTGACCGTCGACGAATGCATCGCCGCAGTCACTCGTGAGGCGGCGCGCGCGCTCGGACTGTTCGGTACGACAGGAAGCCTGGAGGCCGGCAAGCAATGCGACCTTGCGATCTGGAATATGGAACGCCCGGCCGAGCTGGTCTACCGGATCGGCTTCAATCCGCTTCACGCGCGCGTCTTTCGAGGCCGACCGACATGATTGCGCGCGCGGTCCCCCTCATCGCGGAATTTCAACCATGACACGCATCGACAATGCCCGCATCGTGCGCGCGGCGCGCGGGCCGGAAATTTCGGCCAGGAGCTGGCTCACCGAAGCCCCGCTGCGGATGCTGATGAACAACCTCGATCCGGATGTCGCCGAAAAGCCCGGCGAACTCGTCGTCTATGGCGGCATCGGCCGTGCGGCCCGCGACTGGGAGAGTTTTGACCGCATCGTCGCGACGCTGCGACGGCTGGAAGGCGACCACACCTTGCTGGTGCAATCCGGCAAGCCGGTCGGCGTGTTTCGCACCCATGCCGACGCGCCGCGCGTGCTGATCGCCAACTCCAACCTGGTGCCGCATTGGGCGACGTGGGAGCATTTCAACCTGCTCGACCGCAAGGGGTTGATGATGTTCGGCCAGATGACGGCCGGTTCATGGATCTATATCGGCAGCCAGGGTATCGTGCAGGGCACCTATGAAACCTTCGCCGAACTCGGACGGCGCCACTACGGCGGCAGCCTTGCGGGCAAATGGATCCTGACCGCGGGACTCGGCGGCATGGGCGGCGCGCAGCCGCTCGCGGCCGTGATGGCGGGCGCCTCCTGCCTGGCCGTCGAATGCCAGCCGTCGCGCATCGAGATGCGGCTGCGCACACGCTATCTCGATTGCCAGGCGCGCGATCTCGATGAAGCGCTTTCGATCATCGACCGCGCGGGGCGCGAGCGAAAGCCGGTCTCGGTCGGCCTGCTCGGCAACGCCGCCGAGATCTTTCCCGAACTGGTGCGGCGCGGCGTGCGGCCGGACGCGGTGACCGACCAGACCTCCGCGCACGATCCGATCAACGGCTATCTGCCGAAGGGCTGGACCATTCACGAATGGGAAACCCGCCGCAGCAGCGATCCCAAGGCGGTCGACCGCGCGGCGCGCGCCTCGATGGCCGAGCATGTCGGCGCCATGCTCGACTTCCACCGTAAGGGAATCCCGGTCGTCGACTACGGCAACAACATCCGGCAGATGGCGCTGGAAGAAGGCGTCGAGGACGCGTTCGATTTGCCAGGCTTCGTGCCGGCCTATATCCGTCCGCTGTTCTGCCGCGGCATCGGCCCGTTCCGCTGGGTTGCGTTGTCGGGCGATCCGGAGGACATCTACCGCACCGATGCCAAGGTGAAGGAACTGATGCCCCACGACAGCTCGCTGCATCATTGGCTCGACATGGCGCGCGCGCGCATCGCGTTCCAGGGCCTGCCGGCGCGCATCTGCTGGGTCGGCCTTGGCGATCGTCACCGGCTCGGTCTCGCCTTCAACGAGATGGTCGCCCGTGGCGAACTGAAGGCGCCAGTCGTGATCGGCCGCGATCACCTCGATGCCGGCTCGGTCGCCTCCCCCAACCGCGAGACCGAAGCGATGCGCGACGGCTCGGATGCGGTGTCGGACTGGGCGATGCTGAACGCGCTCCTGAATTGCGCCGGCGGCGCAACCTGGGTGTCGCTGCATCATGGCGGCGGCGTCGGCATCGGTTTTTCCCAGCATGCCGGCATGGTGATCGTCTGCGACGGCACGCCGGAGGCGGCGCAGCGCATCGGCCGGGTGCTGTGGAACGACCCGGCGACGGGCGTGATGCGGCATGCCGATGCCGGCTACGAGTTGGCGATCGACAGCGCGCGCGCCAACAACCTCGATCTGCCCAGCCTGGCTGATTAGCAATTGCCGCGGTCAGCCCGGTTCCGGATAGCCGGCAATGCGCGCTTCCGCGTCCCATCGCGTCATCAGATGATAGTCCTCGGCGACAACAGGCGTGAAAGCCTCGAGGCACAGCCGATCCCGCAAGCCGGCGCAGGCCGGGGCGCTGGCGAAAGTTGCAAGCGTCGTCTGTAACCGGGATACGACATCCTCGGCACAATCCGGTGCGGCAACCAGAAACGGAATCGGCGCTGGATCGGTCGCAGCGACGATCCTGAGCTTCGGCGCGAGATCGGGCTGATGATGCAGCATCAGATCAAGCGCGTAACTGTCGAGCGGACCGACATCGATGTCGCCGGAAAGCAGCGCGTCGATCACGCGCCGCGGCGTATAGAGCGGCCCGATGCTCTCGCGATAGAGCCGTGCGCGACGCGCGCGATAATAGGGCAAGAGATGATGCCGCAGCGCATTGTAGCCGGAATGGGAACCATCGACGGTATATCCAAGACGGCCGCCGAATGTGTCCTCGAGCGTCAGGAATTTCGTAACGGCCGGCACCACCAGATAGGTGGCATAGACCGGCAACCCCGGAATCGGCGCCTGGGCCGGAACGGGTGCTGCGACCGGTCGCGGAGGACGCGCCGCGCGGCTGTATGGCAATCCACACATGAAGACACAGGCGAGGTCGGCGCGCGACCACAGCTCCGACAACGGCAACGGAAACGCATGATCGATGATATCGAGATCCACGCCGCTTGCGCGCGACAGCCATGAAAACAGCTCCCGCCACGCCAAGGCCGCCGCCGCATCGACCGAATACATCCGTGCGTTGGCGATATAAGCCATATCTTGAGGTCCGTGCCCCCGGCGGCCGCATCAGGCGAAGCGAAGGCGCTGCCCCAGTCCCAGCCGCTCGGCTTTTTCCAGCATGGCGTGGCCGAGCGCAATATCGGAGAGCGAAAGTCCGCGATGCCAGAACAGGTTGATCTCGGCGTCGCTTTGCCGGCCCGGCTTCCGACCGGCTACGATCTGACCGAGCTCCGCATGCAACGTCGCCTCGGACAGTTTGCCGGCTTCGACATGCGCGCGAAGGCTGCCGAACTTGCCGCCCTTGCACTGGCCCCAATCGTCGACCACCAGCTTGGTCATGATGTCGGTCAGCGACAATTCGATCGCGCTCATGGTTCCATAGGGCACGACGAAGGCGCCGTTTTTGATCCATTCGGTCTTCAACAACGGCGTCGGCTTGTCCAGCCGTGAGGCTTCGACGACGATGTCGGCGCCCTCGACGCAGCTCTTCCAGTCCTGCGTCACAACCACCTTCTTGCCGAGATCCCGCCTCAGCCGCTCGGCGAAATCGTTGCGGCTTTGCTCGCGGCGCGAATGCACGCGGATTTCGTCGAGATCGAACAGATGATCGAGCAGGCGCACGTTCCAATAAGCGGTTCCGCGCGCGCCGATATGGCCGAGCACCTTGGAATCCTTGCGCGCCAGATACTTGGCGCCGATCGCGGTCACCGCTCCGGTGCGCATGTCGGTAATGCCGCTCGCATCCAGAATGGCTTTCGGTGCGCCGGTGCGCGGGTCGAACAGCGCCAGGATCGCGAGCTCCGAGGGAAAGCCGAGCTTGTAGTTGTCGACGAAGTCGCCGACCACCTTGACGCCGGCGGAGTCGATCGGTGCCTTGATGGCGCCGCGCAGCACGTTGAAATGGCCGTTGGCGACGCCGGGTTCGAGATGGACGCGGGGCTCGATGACCGTTTCGCCGCTGCCCTGCGCGGCAAGGCTCGCCTCGATCGCCGCCAGAATTTCCGCATCGGTGATCTTGAGTTCGTCGATGTCGAGGCGGTTGAGATAGGCGATGTAGATCGGCGGCACGATGCGGCTCCCTGGGACCTTCAATATGTCTATACATTATCGAGGGCAACGAGAGAGTCAACGTGGCCCGCGGGGCGTTACGTCAGGGCTTGATCGATCTCCCGAAGCGCCTGGTAGATCATCGCGGCGCCGGCGGCGATGGCCTCGCGGTCGGCCCATTCTTCCGGCGTGTGGCTCTTGCCGGCCCGGCAGGGCACGAACACCATCGCCGACGGACCGAGCCGGCTCATGAACCCAGCATCATGGCCCGCGCCGCTCGGCAGATCGGTCGCGGCGAGGCCGAGTGCGTCGGCGCCCCTGTGCAGGGCGGCGCGCAAATCGCTGTCGCAGACAACGGCCGGACTTTCGG
>NZ_JBAURI010000234.1:0-24806 GCF_049581145.1 Bradyrhizobium sp. | reverse complement strand
GCCTACACCTCGGTGTCGTTCTACACCCGCAACGAGCTCGCCTATTACGCCATCAACGACCGCTCGGCCGGAAAGAAGGTGATCGAGCTCGATTTGATGACCGAGAAGCAGCACAACGACCTGCCGGAGGACGAGGACGTCACGGCCGCCGACCGCCTGATCATCGACTCGCCGACCCCGACCGGACTGATCGTGCTCAAGGCGCTCGCGCCGGAGCCCGGCCTGATGCCGCAGGCACAGGCCTCGCTCGCCGCCTCGAGCTGCAAGATCCAGAACGATGTGCCGGCCAAGCAAGCAGAAGCGCCGCAGGCCAGACGCTAGCACGCGATGACTTCGGGACGGAGGCAAAATCGGGCGCGCGCCTGCGCTTACGACACCATCGCCCTGGCCTCCTCCGCGGCGCGCTGCATGCTCGCGGACATTTCGCTCGTCACGGTGCTCTGCTGCTCGACGGCCGCAGCGGTCGAGGTGACATATTCGCTGACGCTCTGAATCGACTGCTTGATCGAGTCCAGCACCGCCACGACGTCGGCGGAAATTCCGTTCAGGCTGTTGATCTCGGCGCCGATCTTGTCGGCGGCCTGTTTCGCCTGACTGGCAAGGTTCTTCACTTCCGATGCGACGACGGCAAATCCCCTGCCCGCCTCGCCCGCGCGGGCCGATTCGATCGTCGCATTGAGGGCCAGGAGGTTGATCTGGCCGGTGATGCTGCCGATGATCTCCACGATACCGCTCATCGCCTGCGCGGCGTCGCTGAGCCGTTTGGTTTGTGAATCGGCATCGCTGACACGGTCGACCGCGCTCGCCGCGGTCTGCCTCGACTTGACCATCGCCTCAGAAATCTCGCGCACCGACGCATTGAGCTCGTCGGCGCCGGCAGCGACCGTCTCCATCAAGCCGCGCACGCGCTCGTTGCCCATGCGAATCCTCACCTGCCTGGTGATGTCGCTGGCGTATTTAACGACCTTGAACGGCCTGCCGTTGAGATCGAGAATCGGATTGTAGGAGGCCTGGATCCAGACCTCCTTGGCGCCCTTGCCGACGCGCTTGAACTCGCCGGCCTGAAACTCGCCGCGATTGAGCGCGGCCCAGAACTCGCGATAGGCGGTACTGTCGCGTTCGGCCGGCTCGACGAACAAGCTGTGGTGCCGCCCCTTGATCTCCTGAAGGGAGTAGCCGAGCGCCGCCAGGAAATTCTCGTTCGCGTTGACAATGGTGCCGTCGAGGTTGAACTCGATCACGGCCTGCGATTTGCCGATCGCCTCGATCTGGCCTGCCAGTTCGGCATTCTTCAGTTTTTGCGCCGTCACGTCGGTGGCGAACTTGACCACCTTGAACGGCTTGCCTTGCTCATCCAGGACGGGACTGTAGGAGGCCAGGATCCAGATCTCCTTGCCACCCTTGCCGATGCGTTTGTACTCGGCGGCGCGGTACTCGCCGCGGTTCAGCGCAGCCCAGAAGGCGCGATAATCCGCGCTGTCGCGCTCTGCCGGCGGCATGAACATGCCGTGATGCTTGCCCTCAATCTCGCTCAGGGCGTAGCCCATCGTGTTCAGGAAGTTTTCATTGGCGGTAATGATCGTGCCGTCGAGGTTGAATTCGATCACCGCCTGGGCCCGGCTGGACGCGGCGGCCTGAGCCGCGAAATTCAGGTTCTGCAGACGAATGTCCGCATCAGCCCATTCGACGACGATGCCTGCGCGTCGCCCGGCGGAGTCCTTCAGCGGCGTTGCGACCAGATCGAAAGTGCTGTTGCCGATCTTGATCGTCGCGCGGTCCGTTGCTTTCAGTCCCGCAAGCATCCGGCGCTGTTCGTTCGCATCCTGATAGAAGACGCCGATATTCATTCCGATCAGACGGCTGACGTTCAGCTGAGGCAGACCTTTTTTCAGGTCGGACTCCGCCCCACGCAACAAGGCCGTCACGGCATCGTTCATGTAGACGATGCTGAAATTCTCATCGGCCACCATGACGTTCGCCTTGATGGCGTTGATCGCGCTGAGAGTCAGTGCGTCGAAATTCGGCTTGCGATGAAACATCTATCCAGAACCTTCGAAATACAGGCAAAGCGCTGGCAACCTCCGACGATCTCGTCCGGTGGCCAGGTCGCAAGTCGGTTCGACAATGAAACGATCGTCTGAATTTGATGTTAGCGCGAGCTCAGCGTCCTTACCGAAGTACTACGGAGGTTTGGCAGCGGCGTTGCCGGATCGCATCGGCAACTGGAGAGCGATAAAACGAAATTGAATAACCATGCGATGCAGGCTTTTTGAATAAGCCTGATCTCCGCGCGAACGCGTTACCGACGCAGCGGGATCAACCGCGCGTCGTCAGCGGACGCGCGATTACCGGCGGCTGCGAAGCGACCGGCGGGTTGGCGGTTTGCGCGGCGAGCTCGCCGATCAGGCGATCGACATCTGATGCGATATTGTCAGGCGCCTGCAGCACCAGCCGCTCCAGCGCCCAGCGGTAGGAAGCGACCCGCCGCTCCAGGCATTGCTGCACCCACTGCACGATCAGGGAATTTTCCTGCATGCGCGCGAGCGCATCGGCGCGCTCGCGCGGCGACAACTCGGTGATATGCGCGATGCTGGCGCTGCGCTTGCGGTCGAGATCGAGCACCGGAATCGCGGTGGCGTAGAACGATTCGAAGCGGTTGATATCATCACGCACGTCTTCGATCAGATTCTGGTAGCGCGAGGAGTCCGAGCGGTGCGGCTCGTCGATCAACGCCCGCCCGTAGGCGGTGCGATCGAACACCACGCTCTGGCGCCAGGGTGCAGCGATCGACTGGTAGTCGCCGAACACGGTCTTCCAGGCGGGGCGGGTATGCGGCGGCTCGATCAGGGGATAGGCGAGGTCGCGAAGCTGGCGTTCGCCGTCGGTGAGCTGGAATTGCGAGGGATGCAGGCCGACGCTCGAGGTGGCCTCGGTGCCGATCCAGCGATGCATGTCGTCGCTGAGCATATCGGCGCGCGTGCGGCCGAAATCACCGCCGCTGCAGGCCGCGAGCGTCACGCAGCCGAGCGACGACAGGACCAGTGCATGAAGCCGGACAACAGACCGGATCGGACGCCTCGGCGCCGGCATGGCGGGGTGCCTGACAGTCAGCGTCGGCGGCGTCGGCGACGTGTCGTTGCACCCTCCTGGGGTCCGTGGCCGCCGCTCGTTCCATCGTTATCGCGCTCGATCCGGACGACGGGGAGGATCAGGACGGTCCCGGTCCCCTTATAGCCCCCGGTCATGGCTGAACCGAGTCGCCGCGAGGCCGCATCCGCCGGAAATTCAATGATGGTGCCCATGCCCGCTCTCTCTGATCGTCGCTGGCGAAAGATACTTCCCGCGACAGGGCCATTAAGATCAGGACGTAGTTAATGGCATCTTAATTTGCCTGGCCGGCAACGGTCCGGCCGCGCTAATACGGCGTCCGTGGCAGTGCCACCGCACGGTCAACAGCTCCGCATCTTCACGAATTGTTTTCCTTAACGAGCTGTTAAAGCCCTGGGGCTACGATTGCACCGAAGTTCCAGCGGCCGCGTAACCTGACATGACAACATCCCCACTCTTTCCCGGCTTCGATGGGTTGCTGACGCTCTCGCGCCGCGAGGGCGTCGACATCAGACCCACGCTTTTGCGCGTGTTGACCGATCTCTACGTCCAGGCGCATAAGCACACGCCGGACGAAGAGCGGCAGTTCATCGAACTGACCTCGCGGTTGATCGATGACGTCGACGATGCGACGCGCGCCGCCGTGCGGGCGCGGCTTGCGATCTATCCGGGCACGCCGGATGAAACCAAGATCAAGCTCGGGCTGAAGCCGGCGCGGCCGGAGTGGCCGGCGCCTGTCGCCGCGATCTCCTCTTCACCGTTGGCGTCCGCGCTGGGCCAGCCGTCGACCGATGCCGAAGCGCGGACGAGTTCGGGTATGTCGATGCAGCCGGCGGATGCCACTGAAATCTCCGACATGTTCTTTCGTGCCAGCATCAGCGAACGCATCGCGATTCTGCAAAATCTCGCGGACACCCCGCTCAACGCCGCGCCGAAAATCCCGGAGGCGCGCGCAGAACGCGCCATCGAAACCCTGGAAATGGCGGCGTTCGTTGCCGACGTCGAGAATTTCACCCTGGAGCTTGGCGAGACGCTGATCCTGCCGGCGCGCCTCGCAGCCCAAATCGTCAACGATCCGGGCGGCGAGCCGCTGGTCTCTGCCTGCAAGGCGCTGGGCATGTCGAGCCCGACGTTTCAGCGGGTGCTGTTGTTTCTCAAACCCGAATTCGGCAGTTCGGTGCAGACGGTCTACCGACTGTCGCGGCTGTACGATCGCCTGGGCGAACGCGCCGCGCTGGTCATGCTCGCCGCATGGCGCGGTTCGACCGCAGCGGTCAGCCGCGCCAGATATCGCCCGATGCTCCATGATGACGAACGGCAGCGCGTCCGTGCAGCAACCGCGCCAGCGCGGCCGGCGCAGCAGCCCGGTTCTGCCAATGTCGTCCGTCTCGGCACGCAGGGTTCGCGGCGCTAACAGTTGATCAACAGGGTTGGCGAAGCGGCGCACTGCGACTTGGCAGACGCTTGGCAGACGCGACGCATGAGTCAGCCGCGCGCGAGGTCGAGGAAATGGCGGCCTTGCTTGTCCTCGGTCTCGACGATCCAGGCGTCGGGATCGAAGCGGATTTCCTTGACGAGCCGGTCTTCGATGGCCTGTTCCGGGAGCGGTTCCGGCGACATCGGCGTGAAAAAGCGCTCGATCGGCCGGCTGTCGTCATAGACGGTTTGCGGAGCCGGAACGTAGAGCATGGCCTTGCCATCCAGCGTCGCGACCTTGACGAACACCGCGCCGGCGTCTTCCGCGCCACGCCGGCGAACCGCCGCGAACGCGCCCGCAACTTGGCAGCGGCGCAAGTAGGCCGCCACCCAAATATTCGATTTCAATCGCATGCCAACGACCATAGGCTGGCGCCCAATTGTGCGCCAGTGCCCCGATCGGACGAGATGTCCTTTATTGGTCGCATTTTCTGGACGAAAGCCGGTGCCCACCCATCGGGGCGTTGCCCGAGCGCGTATCTGTCCGGAAAATGCCCGAACTAATCGATCGGATGACCGATCATCGCGGAGAGCTCACGCACCAGGCGCTCGGAGACCTGCCCGGTCACCGGCATCCTGCGTTCCCGCTCGAATCTCTGAATCGCCGACTGGGTGTCGGCGCCGACCGTCCCGGTCGCCTTCAACTGGCCGTAGCCATATTCGGTCAGTGTCCGCTGCACCGCCGCCACTCGGCGCGAGCCGGTGATCTGGACCGGCGGTGACGGAATCAACGCCGGCGGCCGCACGACATTCGATGCTGGCGCCGGTGTCACATTCGGAGACGGCATTGGCGTCGCCGTCGTCGTCTTGACCAGGTTGGCCATGGGATCCGCGGATCTTGGCTCGATCGATCTCGGCTCGACCGGTCTTGGTTCGACCACTCTGGGTTCGACAGGCCTTGCCTCGGCGGCCCTCGGCTCGATCGATTTCGAATCGGTCGGGGCAGCGTCGGCATCGGCCGGGCGCGGCCGCGGCAACAGCGGGGCTGCGGTGGTCGAGGAAAACGAGACAACCGAGCCGAACATCGGCGCCGGATGCGGCCCGCTTTGCAAGAATAGCGCGTTGGTGATGACGGCACAGGCGGCCGCGAAAGCGAGCAAACCGGCAATCAGGTCCTTCGGGCTATAAAGCAGGATGCGCATCGCGAGCCCGCGCTCGGTCTCCGCGTCGACGGCTGCCGCAGTCGCGCCCCGGCGGCGGCGCGGCGCCGCGTCATCCGCTATCTTTTTTCTAGGCACTTTTCTTCACCTGAATCATCGGGTCCGGCGGACCAGATCGCAACGCCGGTGTCAGCGTTGCAACCTTGCTTGACGTTTCTGTGACTTCCGGTTTCGAGGGGGCGATCGGCAGCATCACGCTGACGGTCGTTCCTTCGTCGAGCTTGCTTTGTACGGTCAATTCGCCGCCATGCAAGGTGACCAGGCTTTTCACGATGGAAAGCCCGAGGCCGGTACCTTCGTGCCGTCGCTGATAGGGCGTGCCGGCCTGGAAGAACGGAGCGCCGATCCGCTTCAAATCGTCGGCCGCGATGCCGACGCCGGTGTCGGTGACGCGCAGAGCGAGCCGGGTTCCCTCGATCTCGGCGGAAACCAACACGCATCCGGCGCGCTCGGTGAACTTGATGGCGTTGGAGACGAGATTGAGCACGATCTGCTTGAACGCGCGCGGATCGCCGGTGATGAGAGGGAGATCCTGCGGCGCATTGACCACGAGGTCGACGCCGCCTTCCCGCGCCTTCAGGGCCAGGAGGTTGCAGCAGTTGATGATCGCGGCGCGCGGCGCGAACGGCTCCGGTGAAATTTCGAAATTGCCGGATTCCATCTTCGACATATCGAGGATGCCATTGACGACGGACAACAGATGCTGCCCGGAATCGTTGATCAACTGAGCATATTCGCGACGGCGCGCCGCGTCCAGCATCAGCGCGTCTTCCTGAATGATCATGTCGGAGAAGCCGATGATGGCGTTCAGCGGCGTGCGCAATTCATGACTCATGGTAGCGAGGAAACGGGTCTTGGCGGCGTCCGCGTGCTGGGCGGCGCAACGCGCGAGTTCCAGCGCCTGTTCCTGCATCTTGCGGTCAGTGACATCGCGCATCACGGCGACGACCTCGGCGTCAGCCGCGACCCCGAGCGGCGACACCTGTTCGAGCGGCCGGCAGCGCATTTCGACCCAGACGAAATTGACCGGACCCTTGTCGCCCCGCTGAGCGCCACGTGGCAAATCCGTTCGCAGCCGAAACTCGACGCTGCGCGCTTCACCGCTCCGTGCGGCGTCGGACAACGCCGTGAGATAGGCCGGACGATCGGCAACATGGACGCGGTCGAACAGGCCGTGTCCAAGCAGCCGCGCGGCCGCCGTTCCCAGCATCGGCTCCGCCGCCGGCGAAATGAAACTCACCGCGCCGTTGCGGCGATGGCGCGAGATCACATCGCTCATGTTGCGCGCCAGCAGGCGGTAGCGATCTTCCTCGAGCGACAGCAGGGAAACGCTGGTGCGCGCCAGCGTCTCCACGCCGAACGCCAGGCCGGCGGCATAGAGGGTCGCGGACGCCACGCCGAACGCCATGCAGGCGCCACGTAGCGCCGGCTTGATTTCCGTCACCGGCAGCAGGTCTAAATGCCCCAGCCCGATCAGAAGCGCCGCGCATGATAGGGTCAGGATGGATGCGAACGCCACCACGCGACGCGAGGCGGACAGAGCGGCCTCGAGCGGAACCACGACCAGCCAGATCGCGGCGAAAGATTCGATGCCGCCCGTGGTGGAGGCGACCGCCATCACGAGTCCGGCGAGCGCCAGCGATGACAGCACATGCGCGCCCTCGTAGCGGCCGGTGCGCGACAGGAACCATGACAGAAGAATGGGAGCGATCAGCCAGGCGAAGGCCGCGACTTCGAGCGCACTCGGCGCGCCGCGCATCGCGAGATAAAGTGGAAACGCCGCGAAGGCCGCCAGGCTGCCGAGCAGCCGCGGCGCCATGAAGGCGCGGTGCCGCGCGCGCGTGAGCGCGTCATAGCGCGCCGATGGATGCAATAGCGCATCGAGACATTCGCGGATGATACTCAACACTGTCACGACTCTTGCGCCTCGGCTTGTCCGTCAATCAGACGCGCCGGAACGCCCCCTGTCCTGAGCTCACCGTGTCAGAGCGACATTAAACGAACGCTAAGGCGCGGCGGTCGTGGGCCGAACAGCGTGAACTTGCCGGGGTTTCACGCCATGGCGCGAAGCGATTTGACGCTCATGGTGAACGACCGGTTTCCAAAAGCCCTTCGCTTATGGTTTCGAAAAGGTGGACGCACTCGATTGCTCCGGAAACCTCCCGATCGGAACTTCACGGACCCTCAACCGAATCAAATTTCGGCAATCTTTCGGCGAATTAAGCCGAACGCAAGCACTTGGGATTTATCGAGTGCTGCTAGTCAACTCAGAATGAGACGACCGGGGATTTGATATGTTTTTTCTGCTTCGCATGGCCTTCTGGCTCGGGCTGGTGCTCGTGCTGTTGCCAAGGGAAAGAACGCCTGAATCAGAGAAGTTGCCGCAGATCAACGCATCTGAGGCGGTGAGCGCTGCGACCGCCGCGGTGAGCGACATGAGCCAGTTCTGCAAGCGCCAGCCGGCCGCGTGTGAGGTCGGCGGCCAGGCCGCCACCGTGATCGGCGTGCGCGCCCAGGAAGGCGCCCGCAAGATCTATCAGATCATCACCGACAAGCGCGCCGCTGATCACACCGGCTCGATCGACGAGATCAACGACGATCCTGCGCAATCGCGCGACACGCTGTCGGCGCAGGATCTCGCCGTGGACTGGCAAGGCGTTCCCTAGCAGCACGATCCGGAAGGGCATGCCCTCGGCCCAGGAGCCGACGGTGGATTCCAGTTTCCCTCGCGACAAACGCGGAACACGTTTGCGCGGAGATCATGCCCAAGACAAAACATCACTGGCGGAACTTCGGGCGTTTCGACGGACATATCGCTTTCGGCGGGCTGCGATCCTATATAAGCCTACGGAATCGAAAGCGGGCCACCATGACGATTGACGAAATTCGAGACAATTTCGCGCTACTGGAGGATTGGGACGACCGCTACCGGTATGTCATCGAACTCGGCCGCACGCTCGAGCCGATGCCGGAGCAGGAACATTCCGCCGACAACAAGGTGCAGGGCTGCGCCAGCCAAGTCTGGCTGTCGAAGCGGCTCGGCCGCGACGGCGGCGAGCCGGTGCTGAACTATCTCGGCGACAGCGACGCCCACATCGTTCGCGGGCTGATCGCGATCCTGCTTACGCTCTATTCCGGGCGCACGCCGCGCGATATTCTTGCAACCGACGCCATCGCCGTGTTCGACGAGTTCGGGTTTCGCGAGCACCTGACGCCGCAGCGCTCCAACGGGCTGCGCTCGATGGTCGAGCGTATCCGCGGCGACGCGCGCCAGGCGCTGGCCGCAGCTTCGTAAGCCGGCCGCGGCACTATCGCATTTTCTTGCGGAAAGCCAGCGGCCAGCTATCGGGTCGTGGCGCGAGGGCATGACTTTCCGGCAAACGCGCTCCAGGACCGTCGGTTATTTCCTCCGCCGTCGTTGCTGCCCAAGCCCCATCTTCTTGGCGAGTTGCGAACGCGCCACCGCGTAGTTCGGCGCAACCATCGGATAGTCGGCCGGCAGGCTCCATTTGTCGCGATATTGTTCCGGCGTCATGTTGTACTGCGTGCGCAGATGGCGCTTCAGCGATTTGAAGCGCTTGCCGTCCTCCAGACACACCAGATAGTCGGCATTGACGGATTTCTTCAGCGACACCGCCGGCTTTGCCGGCTCGCTCGGGGCTTCGGTCCGCCCGTTCGAAACCCGCAGCAGCGCCGCATGGACCTGGCTGATCAGGTTCGGGATTTCAGACGCCGGCGTCGGGTTGTTGCTGAGATAGGCGGACACGATACTGGCCGTCAAATCGATGAAACTTTTGCCGGCGGCGTCCGTCATGAACTAAGCCTTTCGAGCACTCTTCAATCGCAACAGAAAGTCTTTTCGGATTGGAAGTGTCCGGCAAGCGCCAATACGCTTGCGGAATATCCACAAATCTTTTGAATATGAACCGATGACTGTCAAGGCGACGAGAACGACAGCAGTATACTGGTCGCGGACCGAACCCGACAAGCAGCCTGTCTCAGGAGCGCTGGTCGAGATGGGCGCGCAGGTCGTCGATCGACTCGAACCGCATCATGCCTTCTGGCATTTGCGCCTCGATCGAACCGTCGGAATAGAGCGAATAGGCCATACCATCGACCACGCCGGATTTCAGCACGCTGACCTCCGGCTCATCCGACGGCGGCGGGGCGTGTTCGGTCGCCGCGCTCGCTCTGGCTTCCGCTTCGACGAAATTCGAAGGCATCCGGCCGCCGCGCCGTGCCGCTCCTCCCTCGGCGGCGCGCGCACGTTCGGGCTTGGGCCACGCATCGTCAAACGCCGCCGGCGGATTTTCATCGAGGTCCGGAAGCGGCTCCGGCGGCCGGCTTGGCCGGAAATCCAGCGCCCGCGCGTCCAGATCGAGCGAATCCAGATCCAGGGGGTCGGCGGCGCGCGCCTGCGCCCGCTCGCGTTCCTTGCGCGAACTCGAGGCAAACATCAGGTTGCGCCGCGGCTTCGGGGCCGGTTCGGATTCAGGCTCCGGTTCAGGCTCAGGCTCTGGCAGCATGTCCTGACGCGCAGCCTTGCGCGCACCTTTTCGTCCGTCCGGACGCCCTTCTTGAAGGCCGCGGGCGCCGGTTCCGTTCCGGGGCGGCGAAACCGGCGGCGCCGGCGTCGCTTCGAGGCTATTGAAATCGGGCAGCGCAGGCTGGTCGCGCTGAAACAGGAGATTGTCATGGCCCGGAACGGCCAGCGCCTCCTGGCCGGTGCGCGCGCGTGATTCGGTCGGCGCACGGGCCATGAGCCGTCGCCCAAGGCTCTTCAACTCCCCCACCACCATAGCCAGCCCCACCAGGATCATCCCGGTGCAGATCGCCACCGATCCGACCAGGATCATGGTGTTGCCAAAGCCAAACTCCTTGATCGGGATCCCGTAAAGAATCGCCGCGGCACCGGTCAGCATGGCAACGACCCCGGCGATCAGCAAGACGATCATCATCCAGTTATCCCCTCGTGCGGTCGTTCAGAGGTCCTCATCGCGGCCGCAGGCCTGCAGAATGGCTCCAAAACCGCAGTTAAATCATTCGTTTGCTGGCGGCGTTTGGCGCAGCACGTTGGCCAAATCGAACGCGCACTTCAAGCAGGGACGCCTGCGCGCAATGGTCGCAAACCTGCTCGCCACGATATCGTCATATTCTGTCCATCGCCAACCGCCAATTGCATACTGGGTTCCAAAAGGTTGAAAATCCGCAACTTATTTTGCTTTTGCTAGACGCTCCGGGGGAGCCGGAAGTCTGACCAGATTGTGGATAGTGCGCTGCGGTGGGGAGAATTACGCCACAATTGCCAATTACTTGGCAATTTGATCTGCGCTATATGGATGCCGGGGAACGAGGCCCAAAAGCGCCAGCTGGGCCAGTAGGGACGCCGGGTTACCAATAGCCATGTCATCCATCACGACGTCGGTCACCGATACGCCATTACAGCGCTCGGCGGAACGAAATTGCGACGACCTTGCTCTGTTCGTGCTGGCGGCGGTCGGCTTGATCGCGGCCCTCACCTTTCGCGATTACGGGCTCGGCTGGGACGACTATACCCACGCCGAATATGCCGACCTCCTGCTGCGCATGTACGGCTCCGGATTCAAGGACACGGGCGCGCTGTCCTTCGCCAATCTCTATATGTATGGCGGCGGCTTCGACATGGCCGCGGCGCTGCTGCACAAGGTCATCCCGCTCGAATTGTTCGAAACCCGCCGTCTGGTCGGCGCCATCGTCGGTGTGATCGGGCTGGCGGTGACATGGCGGCTCGCCCGGCGCGTCGCCGGCCCCGCTGCCGGACTTGCCGCGCTGCTCTTGTTGGCGCTGAACCCGATCTATTACGGGCATATGTTCATGAACCCGAAGGATGCGCCATTCGCGGTCGCGATGGTAATCCTGATGCTCGGCCTGGTCCGGCTGGCCGAAGAGTATCCAAAACCCTCGCCCCGCACCATCCTGATCGTCGGCCTCGGCGCAGGCTTTTCGATCGGCTCCCGAATCCTCGGCGGATTGGCGCTGGTCTATGCGCTGGGCGGCTTCGTACCGCTGCTGATCGAGGAAGTCCGCGAGCAGGGCCTTCCCAACGCCGCGCACCGCTTCGCCCACGTGCTCTATGTGCTGCTGCCCGGGCTGGTCCTCGGCTATCTCATCATGGGGCTGATCTGGCCATGGTCGATCATCGAGCCTGGCAATCCGTTCCGCGCGCTGAGCTACTTCTCGCATTTCTTCGAAAAGCCCTGGAAGGAAATGTTCGACGGCGCGCTGGTATCGGTGCCCGACATGCCCTGGTCCTATCTGCCGACGCTGTTCGCACTGCAGATGCCGGAAGTGCTGCTCGCGCTATCAATCGGAGGCGTCATCGGCAGCGTTGCGCTGCTGCCGCGCCCCAACGTCGCCGGCCGCCGCAAGACCATCCTGTTGATGGTCACGCTCGCGGCCACGCTGCCGCTTCTGATCGCGATGGTGAAGCGGCCTGCGCTATACAACGGCATCCGGCATTTCGTGTTCGTGATTCCGCCGATGACCGTGCTCGGCGGCATAGCGTTCGCATGGGCGATGAACTGGCTGCGCGACAATGGCCGGGGCTGGCAGCCCGCGGCGCTAGCACTGTTTGTGTTCGGCCTTTTGCTGCCGCTCGGCGAAATGATCCGGCTGCACCCCTATCAATACACCCATTTCAACCATATCGCGGGCACCGTGCGCGGCGCCGACGACCGCTTCATGCTGGATTATTGGGGACTGGCCTTCAAGCAGGCCTCCGACGGCCTGCGCGAGCAGCTCGCCGAAAAACAGGAAGTCCCGCCCACGGGCCGCAAATGGAAGGTCGCGGTCTGCGGCCCGCAGCGCCCGGCGCAGGTCGCACTCGGTCCCGACTTCACGATTGGCTGGGACAGCCATGCCGCCGACTTCGCCATGACGCTCGGCGAGTTCTACTGCAAGGGCCTCTCCGCCCCGGTGATGCTGGAGATCAAGCGCGATGACGTGGTCTATGCGCGGGTCTATGACATCCGCGGCCGCAGCATTTCCAGCCTGCTGTCGGTCCCAGCGCCATAGCCGGCTGGAAAGGGGCTGCCGTCCCGGTCAGCATGACTGCCAGCTCCCCACTGCGCCTTGCTGCGATCCGCTCGCAGGTCTAGGCTCACGTCGGAATACAACAATTCACGTGGGAAAACCGGTCATGTCGCCAGCGGAAGCTCGTCTGAAGGAAGTCCAGTCGGAAATGAGCGAGGCGGAATGGAGCCAGCGGGTCGATCTCGCCGCCTGCTACCGTCTGGTGGCGCTCTATGGCTGGGACGATCTGGTCGACACCCACATCTCCGCCCGCGTGCCCGGGCCCGAGCACCATTTCCTGATCAACCCCTACGGCCTGATGTTCGAGGAAATCACGGCATCCAGCTTGGTCAAGGTCGATCTTGACGGCAACCAGCTCAGCCAGAGCGACTACAGCATCAATCCGGCCGGCTTCACCATCCATTCGGCGATCCACCAGGTCCGCGAGGATGCCGGCTGTGTGCTGCATCTGCATACGCTGGACGGCACGGCGGTCTCGAGCTGCATGGAAGGGCTGTTGCCGCTGAACCAGACCGCACAGCTCGTCACCCACGACCTCGCCTATCACGACTATGAAGGCATCGCGCTGGACCATGACGAAAGGCCGCGACTGCAGCGCGACCTCGGCGACAAGAACCACATGCTGCTGCGCAATCACGGCACGCTGACCGTCGGCCGCTCGGTCGCTACCGCCTTCGAGCGCATGTATCATCTGGAGCGCGCCTGCTCCATGCAGGTGCGCACCCGCATGCTTGGACCAATGGCCTATCCGGTCGAGCAGGCCGTGATCGACAGGAACACGGCGTTGCTGCACAATAATGACCGCGCGGAATTACGCTCGGCCAGATTGGTCTGGCCGCCTTTGCTGCGCAAACTTGACCGCATCGATCCGAGCTACAGGACCTGAGCGCTGAAGGTTGTCGCGGCGTGACGGTTCTGGTGACCCACAGTTCCGGGCATCTCGGCGAGGCACTGGTCCGTACCCTGCAGGCGCAACGACGCGAGGTCACAGGCATCGAGATTCGTCCGGGCGCTTTCACGCATCGTGTCGGCTCGATCGCCGACCGCGACTTCGTCGGCCGCTGCAGAAGAGCATTGGCATCGTGCTGCACGCGGCCACGCTGCACGAGCCGCATGTGGTCACCCGCAGCCGCCGGGACTTCGTTGACGTCAACGTCGCCGGGACGCTCTATCTGCTCGAGAAAGCGGCGTCGGAATAAGTCGAGGCTTTCGGCTCGGTCAACCGGTTTCGCAAAATATATCATCAGTGCCACCACGCCATTTTCGCGCGACCTTTTGATCGAGTTGCGCAACCGCGCGCCGGGCGCGGTCCGCCGACACGTGCCGGACTACGGGCAGGAATATGCCCGCCGCGACCGAGCCATGGTTCCCGGCATCGATCGGGTCTACGCTAATGAAAAGGCTCGAACCGGAGCTCGGCTGGCGACCGCACTACGACGTCCGCTCGCTGGTCGCGCGTCTCAAGGAAGACGACGACATAACGAGCCCACTCGCCCGCGCGATCTGAGTTAAGGGCTACCGTGACCGCATCTACAGCGACGGCCCGATCCGGTCGAGTGAACCCGGCTCGTCATCTGGATGGGAAAACGGAACGAACGGTGGACGAAACCGCGCGAATGCGCTATGGATTGCTTACACACCCTCTGCACTTTTCGAATCAAAACGCCGCCCAATTCCGGGCGGCGTTTTTGCGTTGGGCGGATCCTGGGGTGTCCGATCCGTAAACGCCCTGATGCCGCAATTAGGGGATTTGCAACCCGCAAGGTGCAAGCTGCATGCGTGTTCCAAAGCGCAGATTTGTTCAGCGTACTGCGCGAACACACGAGCCCGCGGCCGTCGATATGGCGACGGCCGGGGCTCCATTTTTTTCCCGCGCGGCAATGGACAGGCATTTGGGGCGATGTGCGTGTGTGCCCGCCGGCTGGCAACACACTCGATGGCGGGTTTCTGCAAGGGGGCGTCTGAGCCTAGGTCCGACGAGGCCGCCACCAAATCGGTAATTGCGGAAACGGCGTCACAGCGTCACGCGACGGCCCTCTTCGGCGGCCCAATAGGCGGCGTAGTTGACTTTGGTGGTCTCAAACGCCAGCGCGAGATCGGAACGCGGCTGCCGGCCGATCGCGGCGCATTCCATGAAATCCTGGATTTCCTGCAAATAGCCGCGTGTCCATTCTTCCTCGATGCACACATATTGCCATCCGGTCTTGCGATCGACCTTTTCGGTGACATAGACACTTGCGAGCTTCTCCTCGCTGGTCTGATAGCTCATCATGTGCGAGTTCGGCGTGATATTCGCAAACAGCGAACCGCCGCTGGTATGGGTCTCGATCAGATTGCGCACGCCGCCCAGGATCATGTCGCCGGACAACACGGTCGCCTTGGTGCCGTCGGAGAAGGTCACGGTCAGCGTACCCCAATCCTCGACGTCGACCGGGCTGGCATTGATGAAGGCGCGCTCGTCGGGTCGAAGGCACGCCGAGACATTGCCGACGTCACCGATCACGCTCACGACGCAGACCGTCTCGCCGCGCGCTTTCGCCTCGACCTGCTTCAGATACAGCACCGTCGACAGTGGATGACATCCCATCCGGACCAGGGAGCCGCCGCCGGTCATGGCCCATTGCGCAGCGTGGGCTGTGTGCAAGCCGCTGTGGCTCTCCTCCCCCTTCATGAACAGGATCTTGTCCTTGGTGGCCTTTAGTATCTCCACGGTCTTGGTCACCGCCGGCGCGTAGATCCAGTCCTCCGCATACATGAAGAGCCTCCCGGTGCTCCTGATGGACGCGCAGGTCTTTTCCATGTCATCGATCACGCGCTCGTACATCAGGGCCTTCGGCACGTGCTTGCCGATCGGAACCCTGTCGCCGTCTCGCCCAAAATAGCCCGCGAACGGCTTTTCGCAGATCACATGCTTGTCCGCCTTCATCGCCGCGACGATCATGGAGCCGTGCAGATTGGGCGGCGTGCAGATATCGACAACATCCAGGTCGTCGTCGGCGATCAAGTCGTGAAAGCTGCGGTAGGTCTTCGGGATTCCGTGCCGATCGGCAAAGTCGACGACATGGTCGCCCCGCGCCGCGACCGCCTTGACCTCGACATCGACGCCATAGACGCGCCGATAGGCAGCCATGTGCAGCTCCGACACGAAGCCGCACCCGGCCAGGCCGATCCTGATTTGCGCCATTTCAGAAGTCTCCGGGTCAGCACTCAGTTTCCCTCACCCACATCACGTCGTCTTTGCGATGGCATGGACCCGTGGAGTTCGTCGTGATCGGCCACGCTAAGGAAAGCCGGAGATGGGTGGGATTGCCGTTGGACGCCGATCCGGGTCAAAGTCCGGAGCCGATGCATGCCTCCTGCCGCTATCGTCTGGACCGACCTGCTCGTCCACTTCCTGATCCTCGCCTGCGTCGGAGCTCTCTTCTTGAGACGCGGTCTGTTGTGGGCTGTCCGGTTCGACTACCACGCCGAGCTTCAACGGACGAGATGCGTGTGGTTCTGCCGCATCCGGCTCGCCGTCATTGACTGGCTCTCGTTGCGCCTGTGCCCGAGCCGGAGGGGAACTGACTTGCTGGTCCGCGGCCTGATCCTTGCCGGTGTCGATGGCCTTTTCTTGGTCAATGGCCTCTTCTTGGTCAGCGGAGTGTTGCGAGCTGTCCGGTTCGACAGCCGCGCCGAGCTTCATCGGATCAGATGCCTGCGGTTCTGCCGCATCGGTCTCTCCATCATCTCGGTCTGACTGATGCTGTGCCTGCTCCTGGGCGGGATGGGAGGCGCCTTCGGTTCGGATATCGAGGGCTGCCGGCGTGTCCGGAGCGGAATAGGACGGCACACTATCCGCTTGACGTTGCAGCGGCTGGACCGCAGCCGCGGCGATGACGGATTGCTCCTTCTCCTCAGCGGCGGGCTCAACGTCGTTGCCGATACCTGGCACCGGGGCATTCGCAACAGGCTGCTGCGGTTCCGCCAGGCTGAACGTTTCTGCGATTTTCCGGAACGGATTCGTTCCGGTCGGCACGGAGTGCCCGGCCAGCAGGCTCTCCAGGTCCTGCGGGGCGCGCTCCGCACCCCGCCACAACACCACTGGGCGCCACCCCAGGCCGGTCAAGCGAGCTGCAACATCAGCCACCGTCTCATCTCCGGGCGATAGCGCGACCGGCTCCCTGATCAGCGCGACCGATCTCCCGTCCCTTTCCAGCACCGTCCCGTCGATCGCCGTCCGCGAGACCAGCCATCCGAGCGCCTCTGCAGACTTGATGTCCGGCTCCCGCCTCCGGTCTTGCGCGGCCGGCGGCGACCGCCGATTGCTGCGACAGACGACGACGATACCTTGACGGGCTTTTTTGGCAAATGCCGCGACGTCGGCGTCTCGCAGTTCGTCGACGGAAGCAACGATCACGTCCGCCAATCGCCCCGTGGACGCCTGTGCGGCGTTGCATCCGCTCTTGCGCAACTCCAGGACAAGGCGATCCGCGGCGGATGAGAGCTGTGCCGATTCAAGCCTTGGGTCGGTCCGAACAACGATGCCAAAGCTGCCCGAGGCCCCGATCCATCGATTGGGCTGTCCAGAAGTGGCCGCCGCAATATCCGCATCTGATTGCCGATGCGGCATGGCCAGCACGATGGCAGCATCATGATCCGTCACACCGATCCGGTGCACCGTTGCTCCTGATGTCTCCAAGGCATGGGCCAGGTGCAGCGGATAGTCGGACACATCGTCGATCACGGCGACGTCAAATCGCGCAGCGCCGCCGATCGCATCGAGGGCCTCTTGAGCCGTCCTAGCGCGCATGACGGACGCCGGCCATTCGGCGGCTTCGTGCTGCTCGGTGAATGTGGTGAGGTCCAGCAGCAGATCGAGCACCTGGGGACTGTATGGCTGCGGAAGCAGCGCCGCGGCTTGCGGCGGCGCTGCCGATGCGTGCTCGACCTTGTCGACAAAATCGTCATCGGCATCGAGCAGATCGCCGAACCCGGTGCTTGCGAACAGTTCTCGAAGCTGTCTCATCTCGGTGGCGGCCATCGCCCGAGCGTCCGGGGCCGCGCTTTCAAGCTGGGCGAATGCTTCCTCCAGTGGCGCCCTGCAGATGCGTTCGAATTGGGTCTTGGAAAGCGCTGCGCGCAGCGGCTGAAGATAAGCAGGCAGGTGCCGCGCGGCATAGCGGGCTTCCCGCAGCCTCTGGACCAGAGTCCCGATCTCCTGCTTCAACTGGCCTTCCCGCCCGGTCGGCACCGCAGCAAAGCTTCCAAGCGCCCTGTGCCCGTACTCCCCCAGCAGCGGGTCGAGAACGGCGCTGTCGTGGCGATAATCCTGCATGGCCGCTTCGAACGTTCTGACCGCAGCGCCTGCACCCTGTTCCGGCCTCATCCGAATGACGTACTCGATGACTTTCGCTGCGTCGGTACCGCTACCGGCATCGAGAGCCGCCTGCAGAGTCCGATGTTTTCTGATCAGGGCGATGGCGCTGCCAAACGTCCGGGCCATCAGGGACGCATGCTTGTGGTATTCCGACAGCGTCTTGTCCAAAGACCGCGGCCGAAGCAGGCTCGCGACCGAGGTCGAGATCGCATATTCACCTTCCAGCTCCTTGTGGCCGGCTACGATCTTCGCGAGCGAGGTTTCGTACTCCCGGTCATGCGCCAGTATCAGGCTGAGCGCATCGTCCTCCGGCGGCACCTCGACCGGGCGGCCGGCGATCACGTCGTCGACGTCCTTGAGACTGCGGCCCGCACGTCGATTACCCGACCAAAGCACATCGGCGATCCGCAACGCGTCCTGAATCGCCAGTGACAGGCAATTCGCGGCCTCTGGAGCCAACGGCCGATCGGTGGCCACACTGTGCTCGATTTCGCTCGGCCTGAGATCATGCCTGGCCGCGAGCTCGCGCGCTTGCTGCAGCGTGCGCACGGCAAGCCGCGCTCGCGCCGGATTCGCCCGGGCGCGCGCCTCGATCGGATCCCATTGAAGGGCCCCCGAATGCTCGGTATCGTCAGACCTCGCGCCGGAGGAATGGTCCCATTGGGCGCGATCGGCCACAGCGTGATGGTTTTCGCCGAGCACCCTGTAGCCAGCCGCTCGGTCCAACACCGCGCTGGCTCCGATGAGCAGGCACGATTTTCCGTGCCGACTCGATTGTGCGGCAATCGCATTCGCAAGCGTCGACTTCCCCGTCCCGCTCGCGCCCGCGATCTTGACCGGCTCGACGGCGGACTTCCGGAGCGCAAGAACCTGCACAGGGTCGAGCGTGATCATCGCGGACTAGCGAGCCTGAACGCTTGTCGATGGATTCATATTTGGCTTCTCCGGCAATTTTTTTGGCGCTCTTTCGGCCCGGGCGACCGCCGCGGCGAAATCCACACTCGGTAATTCCTTGATAGGGCTGGCGAATCCGGCTCATTCAGGCAGACTTTCGACCGCGTCGGGAAGTCGCGCGCGCAAGCCGCCAGATAGCCAATCGTCTCCGCGTTGCCGCGGAAGAGACTGCGTATCCTTGGGAATGGAGGGACTGACATTGCCTTGAGTCGGCGGACGCTGATTCACCTCGATCGCATCCAATCTTGACCCAATTCAGACATCGTTGTGAGAAATGGCCTGATCAATGGAGCGTCTCGACGTTCGAACACACTCGCCGGAGATGGGTGAAAGCGCAGCCTGTACGGGCATTGTCGGCTTCACGCCGCGTCAGGACGCACGGCCATGATCAATCGATCCGGACAGAACGCGGATCCTGCTGCTCATTCTGCGGTAAATCCTCTCAGCAGGTCGCCGTGCTGGTGGCGGGACCGCACGTTCAAATTTGCGATGAATGTATCGGCCTCTGCATGGGGTACCTCCCGTTCCGATCAAGATCGGAAAGCATTTGCGACGATGTTGTCATCGTGGAAGTGGCATCTTCAAAGTATCAAACACGGGCCGACACTGCCAACCTCTTCTAACGACGCGGGATGATCGGAACCAGGACGTGGCTGAAGCCGGTTCTGTCGAGATGCAGCGTCGTGGTTCCCGCGAACAGCCGGCGTGGCCGGTCGCGGGGATCATCGTGCAGGAATGGGCCGCATCCCAGGAGTTCGTTCTTGAAATTGGAGAGCTTCAGGCCCGTCGTCGCCTGCCATTGATAATCCTTGCCGCGCACGCTCAGCGCGATGCGATAGTCCTTCGGCACGACGACCGATGTCGGCCACAGTTCAATTGCGAGATCGACGGGATCGCCCGGCTGCAACCGCTGCACCTCGTCATGGGTGTGGTAGGGACGGTATGGCCGGGACAAGGCTTCATCGCGCTTGCGATGCGACGCGCGCAACCAGCCTTGCGCGACCGGCGTATGCGGATCGATCGCGCCTGCAAACGTCACCTCGCGCAGATCCGGGCTGAACACCCGGAACACGACAAAGATATCGGCGTCCTCGGTGCTCGACGAAACGCGCAAATACGCCGCCAGCGGGCCCGTGATCTCGATGTCTTCCGGCAACGGCCTGGACACGAAGGTCAGTCCGTCGCCCATCGCCGCGAAGTCGATCTCCGCGTCATCCGCGGCCGGCTGCAGCGAAAGCGTCTGGTCTTTCGGGTCGAGATAGAACCTGGTCCAGAGCGTCGCAGCCAGCGGCCAATCGGTTTCATGGCGCTCGACGAAACGATCGATGTGGCGGACCTGCAGCTGAACCTTCGGCTGCCGTACCCAATCGTTGTCGTCGCCCTTGAGGTAGCAATCGAAAAACCTCTTCTGCAACTGACGCCCATAATCGGTGTAGAAGTGCGTCCAGTGCTCCAGACCGTGGCACTCCAGCCATTTTTCCCTGGACGCAGCGCGAACGAAACCTTCGAAATTACCGCGCGGGTGCAAGCCCTGACCACCCCAATTGGCCGCCGACAGAAACGGTACCTCGACTTTGTCCCAGTCCGGCGAGCGCGCCTTGTGGTAATCATCGTCAAGCGGATGGGCAAGAATGTCGTCGCCAAAGCTCGAACGGTTGCGCGCCAATTCGTCGTCCGACATGGTTTCGTCGCCGCAGACCAGCGTACCCGTCACCTGGCTGCGCGGCCCGCGTTCTCCCAGGCCAAACTGCACCGTCTTCACCTGCATGTCATACCAGTTTGCCCAGAACGTCGAAAGAATACCGCCGTGGTGGGTCATGTCGCGATAAAAGTCGGCAGCACCTTCCCAGATGCACATCGCCTTCAGGTGCGGCGGCTGCAGCGACGCCACCTGCCACTGGTTGATGGCGTAGTAGGAGATGCCGTTGAGGCCGACATTGCCATTGGACCAGGTCTGGACGCCCGCCCATTCGATGCATTGATAGAAGTCGCGCGTCTCCCGCGGCGAGAAATGATCGATATGGCCGGGCGATCGTCCGGTGCCGCGCGAGTCGACACGCAGGCAGACATAGCCATGAGGCACCCACTTTTCGGGATCGACGACCTCCCAATTCTGATATTTGTTGGTCGAGCCATAGGCGACGTCGGAGTGGCCTGCGATCATGGCCTGCCAGGCGCTTGGATAGCCGGTCTGAAACGCGAGCCCCTTGGCGTAGGGACCATAGGTCAAAAGAACCGGCCACTTCCCATCCGCGTTCGGCCGGAACACGTCGGCCCGCAGCACCAGGCCGTCGTCCATGACAATCCCGACATCCCACTCGATCAGCATGTTGTCCGGCCCGACCGGATCAGCCATTTCCTCGACCTTTGCTTTTTCGTGCGCCGTTTTGCGACATTGTTAGACCTCCATTCTATCTATCGAATGAACAATTCCAACCACGATGAGCAATGGGACGACCTCGAACCGCGGCCTAATTTCTGAGTTTGAATCTGAGCTGCGCCGGGCCGGATCAAGTCTTCGTCGGCAAACACGCCCTGCCCTCGCATCATCCGCGTGGCGGAACCCGGGAGCCGAAATGGTACGCTGATATGTCCGTTCTTATGCTATCGTGATTGCGTTGCTGACCGTCGAAACAGCCGAACGGCGTGACCGTCAGGGCGAACGCGGGGATGCAGTTGGGCCTCATCTCGGCCCTTTCGCGTTGACGCGCAGCTACGCCGCCGTAGAGGCACAAGCCGCTAGGCTTTTCGGGTCGCGGGAGCGGTGTTTTCCGTCTGGATGCCGGTGTTCGGATCGGTCACGATCGTTGCGAGCTTTGCCTTACCATCCCCGGTCAGCGTGAAGCTGGAATCGCCGATTCGAAAGGTGTTCTTGGTGGTGATGAAGACCCGGGCGGTCTGCAGGCCCGCGGAACTCTGGAACGTCACATTGGCGCGATAGCCGCTGACCTTGGTGATCGAAATCTGGAACGGCTGATGCTTATAGTCCTTTCCCGTCCAGGTGCCCTGCCATTTCGTCGGATCGACTTTGGCGAACTTCGAGCCTACCGGGAACAGGGCTTGCGGAGCCGCTGCAGTGTAGCTCGACTGCAGGATGCTCATGATATCAGCCATGAAGACCTCCGTTCGGCCGGGACTCGTTGGGCCGCGGGTGCATCAGTCGCAGAAGGGATTTAATCAAGCCTTAACCAATCAGCAGCAGTTCATGCGGCGCGTTGACGCGGGTGTGCGACCGGTTCGATGTCGCCTGTGAAGGGTCGGATGCCAGCCGCAACTTGGCACGCTTGCTTGACGGGGAAACAATCCCACTGTGATCGCCCCGAGGACGAGCAAGATCCGCGCTGCCGACAGACGCGCTCGACGGCTTCGGCCACAGGAAGGGCTTGTCTCAGAGAGCATCTCGTTTGGTTAGCTGGGCCGCCGTTTTGAGCGGCCATCGAAATCCCGACACACTTGTCACTCCCGCCGCGCGCTCCGAGCGATTAGCTTTTCTGGCGAGTGCAACGCGGTGGCTCGGCAAAGCCCGGGGGAGCCCGTGTTCGAGCAGGAAGGAGAAACCCATGGACAGGACCAAAGCCGAAGACATGCAGCAGCACAACGGACCGCCCGTAATGAACAGACCTCCGATCGTGTCCCCGGAGGCCTGGGAGGCTGCGCGCCGGGACATGCTCGTGAAGGAAAAGGCCCTGATGCGAGCCCGCGACGCCCTCGCCGCCGAACGCCGGCGGATGCCGTGGATGGCCGTCGAGAAGGCGTACGAATTCGAAGGACCCCAGGGCAAGGTTCGCCTGCTCGACCTGTTCGCGGGCCGCCGGCAGTTGATCGTCTATCGCGCCTTTTTCGAGCCCGGCGTGTTCGGCTGGCCCGAGCACGCCTGCCGCGGCTGCTCGCTGGGCGCCGATCAGGTCGGCCATCTGGCTCACCTGAACGCCCGCGACACCACTCTGGTGTACGCCTCCCGGGCGCCGCAGCCGGATATCGCGCGTCTCAAGGCGCGGATGGATTGGGAGATGCCCTGGTACACGATCATCGACAGCTTCGACGCGGACTTCGGCGTCGGCGAGTGGCACGGTCACAACGTGTTCATCCGCGACGGCGACGAGGTGTTCCGCAGCTACCTCATCAACAACCGCGGCGACGAGGCGATGGGGACCACCTGGAGCTACCTCGATATCACGCCGCTCGGCCGTCAGGAGACCTGGGAGGACTCGCCCGAGGGTTACCCGCAGAGCCCGCCGTACAAGTGGTGGAACTGGCACGACAATTACGATGCCGAGGCCTCGCCCGACCGGAAGTGGGTCGAGGTGTCGGACGCGGGAGAAGCCGCCTTCCGCAAGCGCGACGCAGACGCGAAGGCATGACAGGCCACCCGCTCGACCGGCGGCGCGGGCTGTGAAGGCCGAGTGCGCTGTAGCGCTCTCGATATCGCCGAATGACGTGCCTCGCCGCCCACTGTCCGTTTCGATCGTCGCCCTGCCGAGTGATGGGTCTGGACGGGAGTCCGATGGACCGGCTCGATTCGTCCGCGCACGTGACGCCTCCACTTCCCGAAGACTTGCCCGATCAGCTACAATGCCTTCCAAGGGCGCCGGAAGCAGGAAAACAGATGGCCGAGCCGATTCCACCGCGGCGGTGCAGTTTCACGATCGGCGCAGTCTCGCGGCGCTTGAGGCGCGGACAACGCGCCGCAGACCAGCCCGATTCCATTGCTGGCATCAGCATCGTGAAGCGCATCGCCGGTTCGATGATCTTTTTGGCGATCTCGACCGGCTTCCCGGAGGCGCGCGACATGGTTCGCGAAATGGCTGGCGTAGAGCAAGCACCTGCAGGAAAGCCCTACGACTTTATCGTTCATGTCCGGAACATCGCAGCCATCGGCTACAATCCGCTTGTGAAACGGGATCGCGATCGTATGGCGCTGCAAGCCCTGAGGGGCCAATGCCCGGCGGGACGAGTCGTTGGAGGCGACAAGATCAACACTGAGATTTTGGGCATAACGAGCAGTTACCCCGACTACATCGTGCTGATCCTGTGCAGAAAGTCCTAGTCAGGCCAGGGAATGGACATCGCTAAAGCGCGCGCACTTTTGGGATGCGCGACACCAGATCGTAACAGAAGTCTGGCCGTCTTCGGTCGGAAGGACGTGGGACGGGCTGAAATCCCAACCGGTCCCTCTACAAGATCTGTTTTTGCTCACCTTGGCAATTCGGACAATGCCGCGAGAATCCGCGCCCAGGAGCGGATGCCCTTGTGGAAGCTCTTCAGGTCGTATTTCTCGTTCGGCGAATGGATGTTGTCATCGTCGAGTCCAAACCCGACCAACAGCGAATCCAGCCCCAGGGTCTTCTTGAAATCGGCGACGATCGGGATCGACGCGCCCGAGCCAATCAGAAGCGCCTCCTTGCCCCACTCGTCCGTCAGCGCCCGCCGCACCGCGGCGAGCGGCTTCATGGTCCAATCCAGCGCGATCGCAGGCCCCGAGGAGTGGTCACCGAACTCGACCTTGCAATCACCGGGAATTTGCGCCGATACATAGTCGCGAAACGCCTTGCGGATTTTGCCGGGTTCCTGTCCTTGCACCAGCCGGAACGAGACTTTTGCGGAGGCCTGCGCGGGAATTACGGTCTTCGATCCCTCCCCGGTATAGCCGCCGATGATGCCGTTGACGTCGCAGGTCG